>CAYOTQ010000007.1:0-18487 GCA_964406915.1 uncultured bacterium | reverse complement strand
GCACCATGCATACAGCAATAATGCCTAATTGAGAAGACTTAAAGGTCGCCTTTACTTCAGCTTTACCCTTGTCTGTCTCTTGAGCAATTTTTTCAAGCAGACCCTTCATCAAAAGACGTACATCATCAATCGCATGATAGATGATATCATGCAGACGCACCTGCACTCCAAGCTCTTTTGCAGTTGACTCGACATGGGGTTCTATATTGGTATGAAAGCCAATAATCACCGCTTTGGATGCTTGAGCAAGCTGTACATCAGATTCAGAGATAGCTCCAACAGCGGAAGAGAGAATGCTTACTTCTACCTTCTTTGAGAGCACTTTTTGGATAGAATTTTTAAGCGCTTCCACCGAACCTTGAACATCAGCTCGTAGAATAAGGTTCAGTACCTTTTTCACAACGTTATCAGCAGCTTTTTCCATCATGGATTCAAGCGTCAGTCGCTTTTTCGTCTGAAAACCGGTCTGTCGTTTGCCTTCTTGACGTGCCTGCGCAATTTCTCGAGCTTCTTTTTCATTTTTTACCACGATAAATTCTTCGCCGGCATCAGGCAGCCCTGAAATACCATTGATCAATACTGGAGTTGAAGGGCCGGCATCTTTTAGCTCTTTGCCAGCTTCATCACGCATCGTCTTGACACGCGCCCAATTGGAGGCAAATACAAGACAGTCTCCGATATGCAAGGTGCCGTTTTGTACAAGTACTGTCGCTACATGACCAAGGCCTTTGTGCATTTCAGACTCAATCACAGTTCCACGAGCGCGGAAATTTGGATTGGCTCTCAATTCGAGAACTTCTGCTTGCAGAGCAAGCATCTCTAAAAGATCTTGAATCCCCTGTCCTGTTACAGCTGAACAGTTGATTGTAATAGTCTGACCTCCCCAACTCTCCGGCAAAAGCTCTTGATCTGCCAGCTGTCGGTAGACATTCTCAACATTAAAATGCGGTTTATCACATTTATTGATGGCAACAACGATCGTAGCTTTTGCAGCACGCGCTTGGGCAAGAGCTTCTAATGTCTGCTCTTTCATGCCCTCATCACCAGCAACCACGAGTACGACGATGTCGGTAATTTCTGCACCACGCTCACGCATATGAGAAAAGGCTTCATGACCAGGCGTATCTAGAATCGTGATATTGCCATGTGAGGTATGACATGTAAAGGCGCCAATATGCTGGGTGATAGCTCCCACTTCATGAGAGGCCACATTACTCTTACGAATGTAGTCGATCAAGCTTGTTTTACCATGGTCAACGTGGCCCATAAAGGCAACGACAGGTGATCTTGGTGTGCACTGCTCCTGATCTGTCATTTGAATTTCTTCACGCACTGTTTTATCTGTAATACGTATCCGCTCTTCTTCTTTGGTATCAATCGTAATTTCACAGCTAAATTCCTGACCCAGCAGCTGGACTGTTAGCTCATCACTTAGCAAGTCGTTTAAAGTCACCACAGTGCCTTGCAAAAAGAGCTTTCCAATCACTTCAGAAGCTTTCAATTTCATTTCAGCAGCAAGATCTTTTACCGATATTGGAAGCCGTACCGAAATTTTTGAGGGACGTACGATCTCCTGTATATCTTGCTCCTGACGAAAATGTTTCGAAGGTCGGCGCTTGCGCCATGTATTTTCTTCGTCATCAGCGCCTACAATCCCATGTCGAATACGTGGATCAATATCTTTAGAATCGCCTTTGCGCAAAGATTTTGCACCACTTTCTCGAGGATCTTTCGCCTTGGCTTTTGACTTGTTGCTATCAGGCTCAAAAGAACCATGCGATTTTTTGTCTAAACGTTCGCTAGACTTACGCTCGCCCATCCCTTCTGGTTTTGTAGGTATGGGAACGTTGGCAGGACGCGGTGGTGGGGCTTGGCGTCCAAATGGAGCCATTCGCCTTGCATCGGGACTGCCAGAGGCAAAACCAGATGGTCTATTCTGGCCATATGGAGGCCGAGCTCCTGGCGGTCTTGGACCTTGGAAGCGTGGACCTGAATGATGTGGCCCTGAAGAGTGTCCTGATGAAGAAAATGGTCGTGAATGGCCGCTCTCATCATCTCTTCGCGGATGAAATCCTTGCGGTCTTGGTGAATGCGGAGAATATCTTTGGGATGGAACTTCACGCCATGAGCCTGTACTGGATGATGGCGGCCTATGGCCGGATGGAGAGTGACCTGAAGAATAGGGAGGTCTCGAATCACTTCTTGAATCACCTCTTGAATCACTTCTTGGCTCTCCTCTAAAATCTCCTCTGCCTCCTTCTCTACTTCCCCCTTCTCGAGAAAACTCTCGTCTTCCGTCACCACGACGGTCAGGAAATTCTCTTCTTTCCGATGAAAACTCTCTTCTCTCAGATGACTGGGGACGATAGTGACTGTGTGATGAAGATGGTCCTGACTGCACAGGACGTCCAGAAGCAGTTGCTTCTTCGGTGCTGCGTGATTGTGGTGGGGTCGTCCGCTGGTTTGGCGCTTGCACTGGCATCTCCGGTTTCCTTCCTTGATCAGCTCCTGATGGCTTTACTTGTCGCGTCTCGCTTTTTTGCTGTTCGTGTTGCTCAGTCTCTGTGTGTTCTGCTTTTTTTGAGACAGACGGTGACGTTGAAACTGCGTGCGGTATGGCCGCTTCAGTTCCTGAAGTTTTCTCATCAGCTTCGCTTGCGGAAGCAGCGGAGGCAGATGCACGGCGCTTTTTCTCTTTTACTTCTGCTGTCTCAGGAGCAGCTTGAGAATCATCGTGAGAAGCTTTTTGAGTCTGGGTATCGACTTGGGCTTCTTTTGAAGTAGACGTAGACACATCCTTGGAACTGTCTTTACCTGTTGACTTTTCAACTTTAAGCGTCTTATCGTCTGCTTTTTTTGTCTTCGTTTCTTTTGCGGGCGCTTTTTTCTCTACCGTTTCAGAAGGAACTTCTGAGGAAGAGCCCTCTTCTTCGGCAGACTTCTTTTTCGAAAGCTTGGCTTTAAGACCGCGAAGATTAATTGCCTCAGCAATCTGTACATTTTTTACATGTAACTTTAAGTTTTTATCTGTATCTTTGGCCAAAGCCTTATGCCCTTTGTTTTCTGATTTGTTCTAAAATCTTATCAGCCATTTCCAAGCTGATTCCGGGAACTTCTGTCAGCTGCTCAAGAGAAGCTTGCAAAATCTGTCTCGGGGTAGCAAATCTACCATCACTCACTAATTGGTCAATCACGAGAGTGCTAATACCCTCTATTGAGAGCTTATCAATCGTCATATTCAAGGATTCATCATCAGCGGCAGCAAGAGCTGCTCTTTCAAGCGCATCGATGCGGTGAAAGTCGCTCATTTTCTGCACTTGAAGATGGATATCTAAAAGCTGGCCAATGAGTCGCACATTGAGCCCTCGCTTGCCAATAGCAGCGCCAAACTCTTCATCTTCTACGACGACCAGAACTTCTTTTTCGTCATCACGCACGCGAATTTTACGAATCTGGATTGGATCCAAAGCTTGTTGTAAAAGCTGCAATGTATCAGAAGCATAAGGAATCACATCAATTTTTTCATTGTGCAGCTCGCGAATGACGTTCTTAATACGCACGCCTCGCATGCCTATGCATGCTCCAACTGGATCTACTTTTAGATCACTCGATTTGACAATCATCTTTGTGCGATAGCCCGGCTCACGCACAATTTTTTCAACTGTAATAGTTCCGTCAGCAAGTTCAGGAACCTCTTGAACCAGCAGCTGCTTGACAAATTCAGGCAAGCTTCTTGACAAAAGCACCTCAGCCCCACCAAGCTCAGTATCTCTCACGTCTTGTAAGAGAGCCAAAACACGGTCGCCAACCTGGTAGCGTTCGGTAATAGGGTAGTTGCGCTTTGGCAAAATGCCTTCTACTTTTCCAAGATCTACAATCACTGTAGCGCCGCCGCCAATTCTCTTCACAGTCCCAGAAATTAACTGGTTGATACGGTGGCGATACTCTTCATAAATCACGTCACGCTCAGCTCCTCGCAATTTCTGCGAGATGATTTGACGTGCCTTCTGAGCAGCAATGCGTCCAAAGTCCCTTGGAGTCACTGCTACTTTTACAATATCCCCCAATTGACAGTTTGGATCAATCTCTCGATATTCTTTGAGAGATACCTCCTGAACAGGATTGCGAACCTTTTCAACAATTTCCTTGTCACAAAAGACTTCAATCGCTGCCGTTTTCGGATGGATATGCACTACGACGTTAGAGGCTCCATGGATACTCTTATGTGCCGCTACTTGAAGAGACTCTTCAATTGCAGCAAGCACAACTTCTCGCTTGATGCCTTTTTCACGTTCTAGATATTCAAATATTGCTATTAAGTCTTTATTCATCGTCTAGGTATTCCCAAAGAATATAATCTATGCTCTGTTACTCAATTTCTTGTTCTGGCGAAGCCATGTCAACTTCTGGTTCTTGCTCAGCGTCTTTCTTCGACTTTCCTTTACGCTTGCTGCTGGATTTTGAGCCAGACACCACTATATCATCGTGGCTGAATTGATTGCTTTCAACCAAATATTCCTTAATTGAAAGTGCAATCTTCTTATGCTCTGGATCCAACTTGATTACTTTGGCTTTTACATCGTCGCCACAAGCGACAACATCTTCAATTTTGCCAAAAGGTTTGTCAGAAAGTTCGGAGACATGAATCAAGCCTTCAATACCATTGTCAAGCTCTACAAAAGCTCCAAATGCAGTAATCTTGCTGATTATGCCTTGAACGAGAGAGCCTACTGGCATTGTTTCTTTGATACTATCCCATGGATTTTGGCTCAGCTGCTTGACACCCAGTGTGATTTTTTTGTTTTCTTTGTCTACAGCCAGAACAACTGCTTCAACAAAATCGCCTTTCTTCAACAACTCAGAAGGATGAGAGACTTTCTTAATCCAGCTCAAATCAGAGATATGGATAAGACCTTCTACACCAGGCTCAAGTTCTACAAAAGCGCCATAGTTTGTCAAGCTTTTGATCTCTGCCTTAACACAAGCGCCTGAAGGATATCTTCTTTCAATATCATCCCATGGATTGTGTTCCAGTTGTTTGAGGCCCAGCGAAATCTTTCCATCTGATTTTTGAACAGAAAGCACAATCGCTTCTACATCATCGCCTCGGCGCACTACTTCTGCCGGATCTGTGATATTTTTCACCCATGACATCTCAGAGACATGAATCAAGCCTTCGATGCCAGGCTCAATTTCCATGAAGGCGCCATATGGCAGCAGATTAGTGATCTTTCCGCGCACATGAGTGCCTGGAGGATATCTCTCTTCAATTTGATCCCATGGATTTGGCTCTTTTTGCTTCAATCCAAGAGCCACTCTACCTTTTTCTTTGTCAACGCTCAAAATCATCACTTCAAGGCGCTGGCCTAGTTGTACCATTTCTGATGGGTGCTTGATACGCTTCCATGTCATATCTGTAATGTGGAGCAGGCCGTCAATGCCATCGAGGTCAAGGAACACACCAAAATCGGTGATATTTTTTACGACGCCAGTACGGACATCACTAATGCGAATGTTTTCGAGAAGTTCAGCTTTCTTGCTGATACGCTCTGCTTCGAGCAGCTCTCTTCTAGAAACCACGATATTTTTACGCTCGATATTGATTTTCAGAATCTTAAACTCAAATGTCTTATCGAGGTATTCATCAAGGTTTTTGATACGCTTATTGTCGATTTGCGAGCCAGGCAAAAAGGCTTCAACGCCTATATCAACCATGAGGCCGCCTTTGACCTTACGGATGACTTTCCCGCGCACAATGCTGCCTTCTTTGCAATGCTGAAGAATAAATTCCCACTGTCTGAGGCGCTCTGCCTTTTCTCTTGAAAGAACAATCTGCCCTTGTGAATCTTCCGCCTGATCGAGAAACACTTCTACTTCCGCATCCAGAACCAGTTGGTGTGAGTCTGAAAATTCCGAGATCGGAACAATACCTTCAGATTTCAAGCCTACATCTACGATGACGTGATCTTTCGTAATTTCAACAATTTTGCCGGTTAGAATTTTGCCGGGAACGATCGCCAACTTGTCATCGTCTGGGCTATCTTGAAAAGAATTTAATAGCTTTTGGAATGCCTGGGCATCTTTTTCTTGATAGTCGACATCGTCTACCAATTTGTCTTCTTCCCAGGTGTATTGCGATTTATGAGGCATTTAAAATGTTTCTCCCAATTTTTTGTTTGAAGAAAGAGTAGCAAAATCGTGTCAAAGATGCAAGAAACAAGATGGAAGTAAAGCATAAAGAATGGATAAAATAGGGATATCTTACCTGAAGGTGTTAGATGAAATTTTCGACTCCTCCCAACAATTCGAGCTCTCTGAATAAACTGATCGTCATGAAATTTGGGGGCGCCTCTCTTGCAACTGCCGATCAATTTGATACAATTGCCTCCCTTATTATCAACAAAATTTCAGAATATCGGCATATAGCTGTCGTTGTCAGCGCCATGGGAAAGACAACAGACGAGCTGATCGGCATGGCAAAAATAGTGAATCCCTCGCCGCCGCAGCGTGAAATGGACATGCTGATTAGCGTAGGAGAGCGTATCAGCATGTCGCTCTTGGCGATGGCTATTGCCAAGCGAGGCTGCGAGGTGATGAGCTTTACAGGCAGCCAATCAGGCATTATTACTTCATGCGAACATTCGGATGCAAAAATTATTACTGTACGTCCCCATAGGCTACTCAAAAGCTTTGAACAGAACAAAATTGTGATAGTAGCAGGCTTTCAAGGAGTGAGTCAAACAGGAGAAATCACTACCCTTGGACGCGGCGGCTCTGATACCACAGCTGTAGCATTAGGCGTCGCCTTAGGGGCAGAGAAGGTAGAATTTTATAAAGATGTGCCTGGAATTTTTTCCGAAGACCCTAAAGTCAATATACAAGCCACGCAATTTGCCCATCTTTCGTATGACGAAGCGCTCGTGATTATAGATAAAGGAGCAAAAATCTTACATAAAAGGAGTGTGCTTTTAGCAAAATCCAACCAAATCCCCCTGCATATCCTCTCGTTTAAAGAGGAATATCGACAGTTTGCTGGCACAGTTATTCAACCAAATGCTATACTGCCTACTTCTTGCATTTACGAAGAGGAGTATGCACAGTTATGATTCGTCTGTCACATGCACAACTCTATACGCTCTCTGGCGCTATATGGTTTATTGTTGGCATTTTATTGCTTAATCTTGGACTTCAATTGATTTTGCAAGGTTTTCAAGGCCAACTCTTTTTTGCAGATAACTACTCCTCATTTTTCTCCTGGCTCTCTAGCATGCTCCATAGTCCTGAAAATACCAGCATTTTGCTGATTGTCATTGGAATTGGAATTGGGTTTTTTAAAGGACGATTTGTTCTTCACAAGGTAGCCATGCGTTCCCACGGGCGCATCGAAGCACTGGAGAATCCTACATCCATTACGAACCTCTATACTAAAGGGAACTGCTTCATGATTGCGGGGATGATGTTTCTCGGCATGATGATGCGCTATTTTCAACTGCCCTGTGATCTCAGAGGTCTTATAGATACAGCCGTAGGGACTGCCCTGATGCAGGGCGCTATATCTTTCTTCCACCTCGCCCGTCAAACAAAAGCACTCAAGCAGCCATAATCAATTCAAAGGCGGCCAGCAGAGCCCATTGCTCACAGCCTCTTGCTGCCTTTTCAAGCAATTCGCTGCCGTTGTCAGCGCTCCTACAACGGCATCTAGACTACCAAACCCCTCTTCATTTGTGATGTTGTCTCCAAAGGCATCATCATTGTTGTGAATCACAAGCGCATAAGGCTGCTGGATATTGTAGACAGGCACTGTCTTTGCCTTGCCGCCGTCTGTCTGAATTTCCTGAGGTTTATATACTCCTCCATCTTGTGCGTACTTGGGACAGACCGTCACAGTCTCTGGCACGGCGGCACGCAAAAGAGGAAGATATCCCTTATCCGTGTTGTCATTGAATGCAATCACCTTCACATTGACCGGAGGTGTGTTTGTGAAAAGATGCTTCATGCCAAGAATCTGCAGCCGGTTCATAGCCTGTGCGTCAAATGCTTTGGCAAAAATACTTGGAGGATCGATTGTATAGACATATCCTTGTGGAAGCGTTGCTTCAAGACCGCTGAACTCATTTCTAAGCTGGTGTACATAGAGAGAAAAAAGAATCTCAAGAGAATGTACAGAGTTGTTATCTCCTTGTATCTGAATATATTTGCCTTTGAGCTCTTTTTGGATATCAGCTGTTGGATTTTTGATAATACTCTCAAAAAGAGCAGCTGCATTTTGCTGGCTCAAAATATTTTCTGGAGGAATATCCGAGAGTGCCGGAATGAGATGATCCTCGGTACAGTGATAGATCAGATCTGCCAAGAGCATCGCTTCATATTCTGCCAATTTTTCTGGATCACGTTTCTCTTGTGCTGCCAACACTGTAAAATCATCAGGCAAAGGCTCGCCTTTACGTGCATAGCTACCAGCAGCTGTCAGCTGCCACATCACTGCGCGATCGAGATTGTTGCTGCCAAATTCATAATCTGGATGGATATTTGTACTTACAATAACAGGTCGAGTGGTATCTCCTGAAAACCTGGAGTATTGTCCTTGATAGATAATATCCCCCGCAGCGTGGCACGCAGTGAGTTGCACTCGAAGTTGGCTATAGAGAGCCTCTGCATTTGTGATGGGATTTGGATCTTGTGGTTGAAATTTCGTCGCTAATGCTTTTTTTCTTTTATCATAGAGAAGATGTCCCACCAGTTGATCTGGTACCAAAGGACTGCGCATAATAACAGGTAAAGCAGACTGCTTGCCTTCTGGATCATTTTTTAAGAAGCAGCCTTGTCTTGGATCTTCTATTTTAGAAAGGTCTTGGCCTCGAGCAATAGGCAACGAGACTAATTTTGAGGAGTCTACGTTTGCAAACGAGACTATCGCAGCCTGTGGAAAATCAATATCTTGCATGAGACCAGTAGCGGCAAGGGGTGGGATCTGCCGCTCTAATGGGCTTTGTGTAGCAATAGGAGGATAGCTATTGGCATCAAAAAGAGCATTGATTGCCCCGCTATTTAGCCTCTGAAGAGCCTCCTTTCTCAACTTTTGCGTTTGCGAAATAGAGATTCTACTAGAAAAGAGCTCGTCGATTACTGTTTTGGCGCATTGTGGTGTGTGTATGGTTTTTGACTGCCAATTAAAACCAAACCTGCACAGCAGATCAAATTTTTTGGCATTTGGGAGATTTTTGCCTTCTATATGCGCTATCAGCATGTTTTGAAGAGCCCCTCCGTCAATTATTTTATTCTGCCAGAGCTGATTTTTGATCTCTACAATGCCAGCTTGTGTATTCAACCCATCCAGCACACAAGACTGGCCTTCGAGCACCTGCTGCTCGATATGAGCTCGCAATTTGTCTGTATTGCCATTCAAGGCATCATACTGCGCAAGAGTATTGTATGCTGTCACATAGGCATTTTTATTCACCTGCTGTAAAAGGGGAAAATAGAGGCTAGCAGGGTCATTAAATTTCGTCTTTATGTGTTCAATCACATCGGTTTTTGATTTGGTCTCATAAGCGCGTAGACCTTCCTCATGACTTTTTACTGCTTTCGAAAAGGTCTCAATAATTTTTTGCTCTTGCGGAAGCATGGTGGTAATAAAGGTCCCGATCTTACGGGCTTCTGGGGTAATTTGTTCTTGAGAAATGTTTTCAAGGATGTTTTTTAGCTCTTCTTGAGATGCATAGTGGCTTGTAAAGATACAGGATAACAGAGAGCGAAACCATTTGCACAAGGAAGTATCGGTATAGATGATTGTCTCATCGCCATTTTCAACTAATCGAATATGGCGTCCAGCCAATGTTTTCGGCTCTTTGACTGTGGCTGTATCATAGACATACTTGACTGAAGGTCCCGTTTTGGATACTACAGCCATCTCTCCTCACCTGGTAATGGATATAGACATTTTGTAATCTGTGGATCTCTACAGAGAAATGGCAGTAGATCCACAATTGTAGGCGACCACTCAAGACCCCTGTTATACACTACTTTAGAAGTAATCCAGCTGGCGATGATTGCTTTTTTGTGTACCTCTGGTATAGACCGTACCAGCTGATCTGCAAATTTTTCTGACAGAAGAGGCAATACATATTCAAAAAAGCAGGCCATGTAGGGCGCTTCAATAGCGGAGGCACTATCAAAATAGCGGCGTATCTGTTCCGAAAAATCAAGCATACGCACAGAAATAGCCTCACTAATATGAGAGCAGGTCTTTTTTGTCTGTTGATGTGTATGCAAAATCAGTTGGACCTCTTGCCTTGCATAGGTCTCAATTTTTTGCAAAATTTCCTCAACAATCTGTTCCTTGCTGGCAATGAACTCCTCATCTGTCATTGTAAGGCTTGTAAGCACTTCAAACGAAGAGCAGATCACGCCTCCCTTATTTGCGGAGCTATCTTTAATGATAATAACCCCTTTTTCCTCTAGAATATCGCGAGCCTCCTGTGTCAAATAGAGATTGGCCCCTTCAATAATGGCGTTTGAAGTAGGTCTGCCAACAGCGTCAAGAAAATCACCAATATTTAACAAGTTGAGAGAAGCAGGACGTCCGCCAGCAGGAATAAAGACATCCGTTGGCAGGTTATGGATAAATGACTTAAGCAAAAGATGGGCGTCTCTGGCTCCTAGCCACTCTTCTACCACTTGCCCTCCCTGCTTTTTTTTCAGTAAAAAGCAGCTATTTTGAAGCGCATCTTTTTTCTCTGTCTTTGCATCGAGCAAAAAGCCCTCTTCTGCTAGCAACTCTACAGGGTAGTAACGAATTGCCTTTGTCTGGCCAAAGAGCTCTTCGAGCTTGCAAAGATCAAGACCCTTTGGATCATAGATCACACCCGAGATGTCCATGACACCAAGCACGCGTGCTGTCTGCGGATAGTTCTTGCGGAGATTGAGCAGCAAGTTGCCGGCGACATCTCCATCAGGGCCTCCCACCATCTTTACGGTAAAAGCCTGTTGATGAGGCTCTTTATGTAAAAACCGAAGCACCTCTTCAAGGCAGACAGCCATCCCGTACGAGGTGACGCCATAGCGTTTGTGATTGATACCTGTTTTTGGTTTACTGGTAATGCAGGCCGATCCAGGGCCATAGCCTACGCTCTTCACATAGGCTACAATCCATTCAATCATCATGGCATGCATATTTTCATCAGGACCAAAAGAGAGATATTCGGGTTTGCCGTAAGAGTCGATCAGACCTGGCGCTCTAAGCTTTCCATCGCCATCACAGTTGACAATTTGAATCAGGCTCTTAATAAATAGCCTCTGGGCTCGATGAAGAGCTTCGCCTGCTCCCTCGTTGGCCTGGCAAAAGATGATCCCCTTTGCACCGCCTTCTGGGATATCTTTATTTTTCATGTGCTGCGTGCGCGCCAGCTGGTAGCACTCATGCAAAATAAAAGGCTGCTCCTGCTGTTGACGCTCTTGTGAAGGGGGTACGACAGTACGCAGCCCGCCTCTTGCTAAATCCTGAAAACGTATATGAAACCCGAAGAAATCCTTTTGATAGATATAGAAGATCGCAAATGGCAGTTGAGGAAATTTCTCCTTCAGAAAAGAAGAGGTGCTCTCAAAAATTGAAGCCTCCAGCCTGTAGGAAATGGCTCCTTTCTGCGAAGCAAAAAAGTTTGTCTTCAAACAGACGTCGACAAAAGCTACTGCCCTCAGCAGCACGGTCCTGCGAAGATGGTCGATATGCTCTTTGCCTGTATGCAGTTTGTCTATACGCTCTAAGAGCTGCTGACGTGCTTCTTGCTGTCCTTGGCGACTGCCTTCTGGAGAAAATTTGCATCTGAAAAACTCAAATAGCCTCATGCCGATCTCAGGCCACACACAGAAGGCTTCTGTGATATTTTCCAGTGTATACATATAGCGATTTTCATGAACGAGTATCTGATGTACAAATAAGGATACACTTCTCAAAAAATAGAGAATCTGACCTTCTCGCTCATAGCTTCTTGAAAAGAGGTCTGTATAAGCAAAGTGGCGAAGCATTCCAAGTTCTTGCGACAAAGCTTTGATATCAATGGCCTCCCAGCCAAACAGATCGCAATCTATCAGGCACATATGGCCCATATACCCCAGATGAAACTGACCTACCTTGATACCAGACTGATAGAGCCTCTGGAGAAGATGACTGCCCACGTTTTGTCTTGCAACAGCTTCGCACACAAACGAGAGTTGAAGAGTATGAGGCTCTTTAGCACGCCTCAACAGCACTTGAGGGAAAAACTCTTTTTGTGCCTGGTCGAGGAGCTGCATGAAATCAGCTCTGCTTTCGCTTGAAAACGCCTCGAGAAATTGCTCTTGTGGCAGTAATATAGTGATACAAAGGTGATGATCGCTTCCTGGCAATTGCTCTTTTGAGACCAGTAGATGCATGGCCTCTACCTTTTTGGTCTCATACTCATTGAGTATTCTGCTCTGAAGACCGGTATGTTCCATTGCAAGAACAAGAGTCTTGTTGGGAAAATGCAGGTGGCAGTAGTGATCAAAGAGGGAAAAATCGGCAAGGACAGAGGCGCACTTTTCAATCTCCGCTTGAGAAACTAGGCGAAAAAGAAGAGTGTCGAATGACTGATTGATCCACGTTACAAGCTCTTTTATCTCAAGCTCTTTCATCTGGCATGCTCGGTTCGAGTTTTTGCTTTATTTGGGCCTTTCTTGTCCATACTCTCCTCACCTTGGAAATATCAAGAAAAATTCAAATTTTTCTATACAAAAAGCTATTGACAAGGCGCCTCATCTGGTCTAGGCTCCTTACCTGTTCATATCTATTACCCTGAGTGCTGGGTATTATGAGCTTTTTTACTAAAAACTCTTAACAAGAGAAATTATATGACCTCCTCATCATGTGAATATGTGCAACTCCTGAAATTTGTCTCTGCGGATACAATAGTAAAAGCAGCCCAAGACTCTACCCCGATCCAACAGCTTGTATTGTCTTCATGGCCAGTGATCCCTCTCCGGGAACAAGAATTAAAGAAAACATTTTATGAAAAGTTGGCCAAGATGTTAGCGGGTAAATCTGTTACCGAGTACGAGCTTCCCACAATAGTAAAAAGTAATTTTGAACATTTTCAGATCACATTCTCTTCAATTAATGAGCAAAACCGGTATATAAACAGGGTGTGTCACTTCCTCAAAACAGACTGCGTCTCTGGGGGCCTTCAGACTAAGCGCTGTAAAGTACAGACCTAACCTAACAGACCTAACCTAAGAGAATATTTGCGTGAAAATTCGTTTTCACGCATCTCTTCACAGCCTCTTCATAACGGCATCCAAGTAACACATCTTCTTGTTGTTAATTATAAATTGATTGCATGCCACAAAACAGCTATAATGATGAATCTAGCACATAATTGTTTAAAAACAGGAATAACATGGCAAGTTTTATTTATAATAGCTTTAATTCACTGTACGTCTCATCGATCGACATGGCCTCATACTCGAATTTTCGACATTCTGAAAATGGCGCCTTTAACCCTGTTCAAAGCTGCAAATCAGGGAAAGTAATTCAGCTGTTTCAAACAGTTCCAACTCCTGTTTCCCCCATAGCAGACTCGAACCAACAGAGGCATATTCCTACACCTCTTTCTGAACCAAATATCCCGAAAAAAGAGATGAAATACTCTGATTCCAAATGGTGGGAATGTACAGAAGAAAAGTGTATGGCTACTTTCACAACAAAACAACATTTAACTGATCATATACGATATGTTCACCTCAACTTACGTCGATTTACATGCGAAGAGTGCGGGTTTAAGTTTGCTACTAAAACACACCTCAAAAGACATATAGACCGCTCTAATGGACAACTTTTTCCATGCACGCTCTGTGCACATTCTTTTCAGACTAGCCGGCAATTAAGTCATCATTATCGATATGTCCATCGGACATTTACTGCACATGCAACTTCCGGAGAGTAGATGCAAGAAACTGACGAACCCATCGTCCAGGAATAAGTTTTGTCGAAAACAACAGAAAACGATATTTCCAGTCGATGATCTGCAAAGCATGTTTGCTTTCCATCTGCTTTATAAGAAGAGATGCCACCTGTTTAGGATCGAGAACTAACCTCGAGGACTTAGCAGTAGATGCATAGCCTTTTGAAGCGCGAGAGCGAAAGGCCGTAGCCACTTGGCCGGGACATGCCGTGAGTACACGAATCCCCAAAGGCCTTACCTCTTCATCAACAGCTTGAGAAAAACTGGTGACAAAAGCTTTGGAGGCCGCATAGACGGCCGAAAAGGGGCATGGGAAAAACCCAAGAGCTGAGGAGATGTTTAGAATCACCCCGGGTTTTTTATGGTGCTTGAAGAGATTTATGGCGTGCTGAGAAATTTCCATAACGGCCATACAATTCACATCTACCATCTCTTGCAGCTCTTCGAAAGGCACTGAAATGACCTGCCCGTAGAGACCAAAACCGGCATTATTCACTACGTAATCAGGCAGTCGTGCGTCCATAAGAGCTAGTAATTTTGAGCGATCTTGCGCAAGGTCTGCCTGAAAGATCTCTACCTCAACTCTGGTGCCTATAAGCGCCGCCACTTCTTGCAGGGCTGGAAGATGACGTCCAACTAAAATAAGAGAATATCCTTTGTCAGCAAGCTGTAGGGCCAGCTGTCTGCCAATTCCGCTGCTGGCGCCGGTAATAAGTACTAACCTCATGGCTAACCCCAGGCCTGGACCTTATCACGAACTTCCCTCTTGATGCGACTTGGATACTTGATGCGAAAATGTCCGATGGCCAGCAAGCTCTTGACAAGGGCTTTTTTGACACGTCCCAGCTCTTCAAAGGTAAGGAGAGACTCATCGAACTGACCATCTTCCATCTTCTCTTTGACAATTTGATCTACAAGGCGTGTGAGGGTCTCTTCATTCACTTCGTCAAGGGATCTGGAAGCCGCTTCGAGCGAATCTGCAATCATAATAATGACAGATTCTTTTGTACGAGGCTTTGGGCCTGCATAGCGAAATTCCTTTTCGCTTGCCAGCTCTCTATTGCCTCCAACATTTTCCAGCTGCTTGTGGTAGAAGAAATAGACAAGACCATTGCCGTGATGTTCCCTGATAATATCAATGAACTGCTCTGGCAACCCTGCCTTTCTGGCAAGCGTTACTCCTTCTGAGACATGAGAAATAATGACCTGTGCAGATTCTACAGGCGTGAGCAATTGATGAATATTGACGCCTGGTTGTTGATTTTCGGTAAAGTACTGGGCAATCGACATCTTGCCAATGTCATGATAGAGGGTCGCGACACGGCAAAAGAGTCCGTTGCAGCCAATAGAATTGGCGGCAGCTTCTGCAATATTGCCCATGATGAGTGAGTGCTGATAGGTCCCTGGAGCATCGACTGTGAGCCGGCGGAGCAATTCATGGTTGGGATCCATGTATTCCATGAGGGTGATGTCAGTAAGAATACGAAAGCAAGATTCAAACACTGGCAGCAGTCCGACGACAAGTACAGCTGTGAGAAGCATAAATATTCCAGCACTGCCAATATCTCCGATGAATGAAGCTCCACCAATGGTTCGATCGTAGAGATAAAAGGCGATGATCAGCACGCCTGCTGCAAGCCACGCCCTGCCACATACCACAAAAATTTCGGTACGCCGGCGAAGTGATCTCGTATATAAAATGCAAAAGAAGCCCACAACCATGTTGGACAATAAAAATCCAGGTCGATCAAAGGCAAGAACGGTGTCAAAGAGGCACGTCATGACGGCACTGATAAATATGGCAACACTGCTATTTATCAAGCTGCAGAGCAAAATAGCGCTAAATGGAATTAAGAGAGGATATCTCACCACTTCGTAAAGATCGTGAGTGGTCTTGAGAAGAAAAAACTCTACTGTCTTTGCAAGGGCAAGTCCAAAGAGGATAATGGCTGTCAGCAAGAAAAGACGTCTGTTGGACTTAAGAATATCGGGATGATACGTCTTCAAAAAGACAGAGCCAAGCATCATCAAGAGAACGGTGAGCAAGAGGCTGCCTGCTATGGTCTTTGGGTACCAGAGGTTGCGCCGTTCTGCAAGAGCATTCTTCATAGACTGAAGCATGGCGACATGACGAGCTGTCACCCTCTCCCCTTGGTCAATAATTCGGCTTCCAGCAGGCACAAAGGTATATTTCTGGTGAATATTTTGTTGCAGCGCTTTACGTGCTTGCCTTTCTGCTTGTGAGTCTTCTTTCAGATTCCATATTTTGTTCTTTAAAAAATCGATGACAAAGTCGATGGTAGCAGGGTTGAAGAGCTGATGTCCAAATGCAGACTGTTTGATAAAGTCCCATACCTTTTCTGGGAAAAAAGCACCTTGTGCGGGATCAAAAGGCGCAAGCTCGTGATACTGCTTGGTGGGCAGTCCCAACTCTTTCATTTTTTCTATAGTACGAGCATCTGAAAAACGAATTTCTATGAGCACCTGCTCTATTCGTTCAATGGCTCGATACATCTCATCGAAAGTGCTTTGTCTGACAGTTTTGCGCCATTGCTGGTCATAGATGAGGATATTTTCAAAGTCAAGGCGCCGCTTACGCACATCATCAGGATCTACGCCGTAAATCTTACCGATATCTAATAAAGCTTCTTGCTTCAATATTGTCGTGGCTTCTTCATCTGGATAAGAAAAATCGGCTTCTGCTACGACATAGTGAGGGGCTATTTTTCCGAGTTCTGCCATTTCTACATAGACTTCTCGAAGATGTAAAAACATAAACAGGCAGCTGCCGAAAAATAGTAAAATTGCCCATCGAACAGAGCGACTTTTGTCAAAAAACCCTTGCTCACGAGAAAATTTTAGTTGGTCCCCGTCGCTCACACCGTGCATAACATCCCTTTATTTCCTATCAACCTTTTATAGCAAAAAAGAGATATGAAAGAAATTGAATCATTTTATTCCCCAAAATGCGTATACTTTTCTTTTATGTCTGACTACCAAGTTCTCGCTAGAAAATACCGCCCTAGAATATTCCAGGAAGTCATGGGGCAAGAGGCTATCGTCCAAACGTTAAAAAACGCGATCAAAAAGGGATGTACAGCCCATGCCTATCTTTTCTGTGGATCGCGAGGCACAGGCAAAACGACCCTTGCTCGTATTTTGGCCAAAGGTCTGAATTGTACTGCCTTATCTGTTGACTGCGAGCCTTGCAATGCGTGTTCTTCTTGCCAGCAGATCAATGCAGGCACCTCTCTGGATGTTTTGGAAATTGATGGAGCGTCAAATCGCGGGATCGAAGATATCAAAACAATCAACGACTCTGTCGGCTACCAACCAGCACATGGTCAGTGGAAGATCTACATTATCGACGAAGTGCATATGCTGACAAAAGAGGCCTTTAATGCCCTTCTTAAGACGCTCGAAGAGCCCCCGCCAAAAGTAAAGTTTTTCTTCGCCACTACAGAAGTGCACAAAATCCCGGCAACTATTGTAAGCCGCTGCCAGCGTTTTACTCTCAAGCGCCTGCCAGTGTCTGCTATAGTGTCAAAGCTGACCCGAATCGCTAAAGAGTTGTCGCTAACTGTCGATCCTGCAGCTCTGGAGCGTGTGGCGCAGTTTTCTGAAGGAGGACTTCGTGATGCCGAGTCTCTGTTTGATCAGATCATTGCATTTGCTGATGGAGCCATCACCCAAGAGGTGGTCCAAGAGGTGCTTGGCCTGCTGCCGCAAGAGCTTTTCTTTGCACTTGACCAGGCAGTAGCTACTGGCGATGTGAAAGTAGCCTTTAGCCTTGCTCAAGAGCTTTTTATGCATGGCAAAGACCTCCAGCATTTTCTTGAGGAGCTGCAGCAGCACTTCAAGACGATTCTTCTTACTAAACTTGGCTGTGATAAGCAGCTGAGCTCCCACGATCCTCGATATGCCCAGTCATGCACCATCTATACACAAGAGCAATGCCTTGCCATTTTGGAAATGATTGTAGACGCACAAAGTGCCATAAAAAATTCGGTATCCCAGCATATTGCACTAGAAGCACTCTTGCTCAAAATCATCCGTATACGCCTTCGTATACCCGTAGAAGCGCTTGCCAAACATCTGACCATGCTGCAGCAAAAATTGGCAGCACTCCAGGAAACAGCAGCAAGTAGGCCTGCCATGGATCCTTCCTCTGCAGAGAATCTAGCGCCGCCTTCCATACCAAAGGCCAGCTCTCCACTTCCTGCAGATGCTCCCAAAAATACTCCACCGATTGTTCAAGCGCCTGCCGATCCCGCATCTTCTGCTGGAAAGTTGGCTTCTGAACTTCACACCCCTGTAGCAAAGCTAGCGGCCCCCTCTTCTGCGACCCAGCCTGCAACATCGCCTGTGACAGACTCTTCAGCCTCTGCAGCAGCTTTGCGTGAAGGGTCATCTCCCGGGCCGATGGATGTACAAAAGAAAGCTAAATATGATACACTTATACAATTTGCTGCGGTAGAGCTAGAAGCGAAAGTGCAGCGCAAACAACCTGA
>CAYOTQ010000006.1:10033-18643 GCA_964406915.1 uncultured bacterium | reverse complement strand
CTATCCAGACTACTTTGTAGAGAAGCTCATCCAGCAGTATGGAAAAGAAGCTGCAAGAAAGATCCTGGCGGCCGGCAATCAACCTACAACGCTCAACACGGTCTTTTATGGCTCCGCTACTGGCTACATCCAGAATCGCACACAAGTAGAATTGCTCACCTCTCTTTCCTCTCATCTTTCCAAGCAGCCAAAACGGATTTTAGATATGTGTGCAGCCCCAGGAGGAAAGACCCTATGCGCACACAAACTGTTTCCCAACGCGACCCTGATTGCCAACGACAGTAGCAAAGAACGACTCCACACACTGCAAGAAAATCTCCAACGTTTTTCTTGTCCGGCAACGGTAACCAATCAGCGGGGCCAAGAAATCGCCGGCCATGATCCTTTTGATCTTATTATCGTCGATGCGCCCTGCAGCAACAGCGGCGTACTCTACAAGTGCCCAGAAGCCCGATGGCGTCTGACGAAGGAAGAGATTGAAGCGATCACACTCTTGCAGCGAGAACTCTTGCAGAGTGCACTTCGCCTTCTTTCGCCATGCGGCAAAATCTGGTACATGACCTGCAGTATCCTTGCGATAGAGAATGAAGAGATGGCGCGCAGCTTTTGTGCTGATCATGCATTACACCTCGACATATTTCACACACAACTTCCTGATGGTCAAGACCATGAGGGAGGTTTTGCATGTCAAATATCAATTTTAAATTGACAAAAACAGTCGAGTACTAAAAAAGGAGATTAATGCAAATATTTTAAAGAGAAGAGCGTTATGCATACCATTTCGCAAGCGGTACAAAACCTCCGCACACTTCGCGATAAAAGTCACACGCCAGCCTCCGGATCTGTTGTTGACATGTCGAAAGTCTGCTGTATCATCCTAGGCGGAGGGCAAGGAACGCGACTTTTCCCTCTTACAAAGAGAAACTGTAAACCGGCCATCTTATTTGGCGGCCGATTTAAATTAATCGATATTCCGCTCTCTAATTCTTTGAACTCGCATATCAAAAAGAACTACATCGTCACCCAGTTTCTCTCTACCTCTCTGCACCAGCATGTTCTGCAATCTTACCGACCCGATCACTCCTCCTCAAGCTTTATCGAACTTCTGAGCGCCGAACAAAAACCAGAAGCAGCGTCGTGGTTCAAGGGAACTGCCGATGCGATACGCCAAAATCTTGAATATCTATCAGAGACTCCTGCCGAATACTTTCTGATTCTCTCTGGCGATCAACTCTATCATATGAATTTTCAGCATATGCTCCTTACCGCTTTGCAAAAAGATGTGGATGTGCTGGTAGCAACGCTTGCTGTGTCTGCAAAAGAAGCCAGACGCATGGGCATCATGAAAATTAATGAAGATCATCACATTGTCGACTTTCATGAAAAGCCCGATACAGAGGCAAGCCTGCAGCGACTGCAAACATTGCCCTCTGTCCTTGAAAATATGGGGCTGCCCGCAAGTACAGAAAGATGCTATCTGGGTTCTATGGGCATTTATCTCTTTAAGCGAGATTGTCTCTTTTCTCTTCTCAAGGATGATCCACGAGAAGACTTTGGCAAACACCTGATTCCTACGAAGGTCAAACAAGGGAAAATTGCCGCATACGCGCATGATGGTTACTGGGAAGACATTGGCACTATTGAATCATTCTACCACGCCAACATCGCGCTCACTTCAAAACAGCCACCTTTCAATCTCTATGATGAACGCGCGCCAATCACCACGAACCGCTCACTCCTTCCCGGTGCTAAAATCAACAACTCCCAAGTTTGCGACGCGATTATCTGTGAAGGATCCAATATTGAAGCAGAAGAAGTCTCCAACAGTATCTTGGGACAACGCACTATTATCAAACGTGGCACAATTGTGCGAGACTCGTATGTGATGGGCAATGACTTTTATCATCCGCCGGCACAAAGCTCTTCCCCTTTTCCCGAAAATCTCTTTATCGATGAAAACTGCATCATTCGCAATGCCATCATCGACAAAAACGTCCACATTGGAAAAGGCGTGCAGCTGGTGAATAAAAATAAGCTACGCGAGTATGACAGTCCTCATGTGGTCATCAGAGATGGCATTATCGTTGTTCCCCGAGGGGCACATATTCCGCCGGGCTTTATTTTATAGTTGTTTCTTAAAAAGATCTTCGTGAGGAAAATATTTTCGTAGACCCTGCGATAAATCCTGCAGGTATACCAATGCAATCTGATCTTTGGTATCATTATTCGTAGTTGAGGAAAACCGTGTGCCCTCTTCTGAATAGTCAGCCTGTTTAGATCCGATGACCGTCAATCCTTTTAACTCAGCAAACAAAGCCTTAATCTTCTCTATGTTCACAAAATCCTTGTCTTCACCTAAACCCTTGTATTGCTCGAAGTTGAACTGAAGATCTTTTGTGGCTATAAAATACCCAATGGCATTTTCATTACTTGAGGAGCGATAGCAGAGTGCCCTGGTACTGCCTGAGGGTATTTCAGAAAAGCAGCCATTGAATTTTTCGACTAACTTCTCCGACATTGAGACTCTCCACTCGCGCCTCAACAACAGCCCGGCAACAAGAGACTCTATTTCTTTTGCTGTGGCTGCTTTCTGATATTCAAGCTCAAGGGACTCTGCTGCTATGTGCCACACCTTCAATTCACGACTCGCTATGTTCCATTGTGAACAGACAAAGCGGTAATTGGTGGCGATCTCCTTGGGTGGAAGCAAACATAAGATATTTTGAATAATTTCCGGAGGCAACGAGGATATTACAGACATTATGATACCTTTTTGTTAGTATGTGGGACAAGGATACTGAGAGGGGTAACTTTATAGCAATATGGGCAATCGGCGATCTCCATCTTTCTTTTGGATGCCCGAATAAAGAAATGGGGGGGTATTTGGGATTGGAAAGAGCATCTCGAAAAAATCCGAGCCTTTTGGGATACCAACGTTGCAAAAGAAGACCTCGTTCTTATTCCAGGTGATATCTCCTGGGCTATGAAGCTAGAGGACGCCATAGCTGATCTCCTGTGGATCGAAGAGCGCCCAGGATGCAAAGTCCTCATGTAGTCATCAGAGATGGCATTATCGTTGTTCCCCGAGGAGCACATATTCCGCCCGGATTTATTTTATAGCCTTTACCTAAGAATATCCTCCAAGAGAAGATGATTAATATCGTTGTCGTTATGATTAAAGTACTGATCTAGCAGATTCAGGGATAACCCATCCATGTATATCAATGTAGAATGACCGCAGCCCGTTTGACCCGTACTCACGCACATTCCCGCTTGTGCATAATCAGCCTCTTTACTTCCGACGACCGTCAATCCTTTTAACTCCACAAACAACGCTTTAATCTTCTCAATCATCGTGGAATCTTTCCCTGCACCTGGAGCAGTGCGTTCCTCGAAGTTGAATTGAGAATCTTTTGTGAGCATAAAATACCCAACAGCCTCTTTATTACTTGAGGAGCGATAGCAAAATGCCCGGGTGGTTCCTGAGGGAATTTCGGAAAAACAGCCGTTGAATTTTGCAAGTAACCTCTCCGGCGTTGAAACCCTACACTCACGCCTCACCAACAGCCTAGCGACAAAAGACTCTACTTCTTTTGCTGTGGCTGTTTCCTCATATTCAAGATCAAGGGACTCTGCTGCTATGTGCCACACCTTCAATTCACGACTCGCTATGTTCCATTGTGAACAGACAAAGCGGTAATTGGTGGCGATCTCCTTGGGTGGAAGCAAACATAAGATATTTTGAATAATTTCCGGAGGCAACGAGGATATTACAGACATTATGATACCTTTTTGTTAGTATGTGGGACAAGGATACTGAGAGGGGTAACTTTATAGCAATATGGGCAATCGGCGATCTCCATCTTTCTTTTGGATGCCCGAATAAAGAAATGGGGGTATTTGGCCCCGATTGGAAAGACCATCACGAAAAAATCCGAGCCTTTTGGGATGCCAACGTTGCAAAAGAAGACCTCGTTCTTATTCCGGGTGATATCTCCTGGGCTATGAAGCTGGAGGACGCCATGGCTGATCTGCTGTGGATCGAAGAGCGCCCAGGATGTAAAGTCCTCATTCGGGGCAATCACGACTACTGGTGGGATACTGCCTCCAAAGTAAGACGCCGACTGCCTCCCTCTCTTCATATCCTCTCCTCCGATGCATTTCACTGGAATGATGTCAGCATAGCCGGCGCGCGCCTCTGGGACACAAAGGAGTATCATTTTGGTCCATACATAGACATGAAGCCATCTGCAAAGCCAAAACCGGAGCGAACGGAGCTAGAGAATGCAAAAAAAGAAGAAGAGGATGAAAAGATTTTTTGCCGTGAACTTCTGCGGCTGCAAGCCAGCCTGAATTGTCTGCGTCCAGATGCAAAATTCAAAATTGTAATGACTCACTATCCGCCAATCAGCGCCGATCTCAAAGACTCCACCGTCTCGAAAATGCTGGAAAATGCCCACGTCAACTGCTGCGTCTTTGGCCATTTACATAGCGTGCGTCAAGGACAGACTCTTTTTGGAACCAAAGAGGGCATTGAGTACCATCTGACCTCTTGCGACTGGCTCAATTTCACGCTTTTGCGCTTGCTTGCATTTTGAGTTATATAATGTCTTAGGAACTTTCAAAAACAGGATCCGCTGCGCTTGCAGGATCGCCTTCGGCGGCAGGATCAAGAGAACGATACACTCTCTTGTGCTCCAATTCTCTTGTATTCCAATTCTCTTGTATTCCAATTCTCTTGTATTCCAATTCTCTGTGTCCAAAATTTACCAACAACCCTACAGGCAACTTGGCGGCAGCAAGATAGTGGATTGTCTGCGCTCGATTTTCTGGAAGCAAACACTTGCAACATTTCAGCTCGACGATCACTGTTTTTTCAATAATGATATCAGATTTATCTAAAAGGCTTCCGGTAAGATCTGCATAAGGTAAATGATCATGCTATTTTTTGTTCATATCCTGCCGCTGTAGGCGACCCTTCAAGCGCAGCGGATCCTGTTAAAAATATTATTATGACACCTTATCGAGGATAGTAAGCGATGTAATGTTGTAGGGACACCCTCTAGAGTAGTTGGGCTTGTAAAAGGGCGAGCAGCTCTTCTCGCGGCAGCTGGCTGCGCCGCTGCATCAATCTCTCAAGTTCACGCTGAATATCTGCGCGGCCATATGAGCCAAAAAACTCGTGCGTCACATGCAAAAGCTCCACCACATCCTCTTCAGCGTCAATTAGTCCAATAGTATGTAGCGCCACTTCTTTGAAAAATTCAATATCTGCTCCATGCGACAGATAGGCAAGAATTTCGAAATTGAGGTTGATGTCAGGGTTTGGCAAATGATCGAGAAAAATCTGGCGGATCCGAAGGGCTGCCTGGCGAGTGCTGTGCACCGCCACAAGGCGTGCTAGCAAAAGATCAAACCAGCACTTTTCAGGCATGAAAGGATAAAACTGCTCTAAAAGCTCTTCTGCATAGCTATTTTCATGCTGATCTAAAAGCTCGCTCATGTAGTCATACAAAAAGCTGGGAATGTCATTGGCGCAGTATTCAACCACTGCACTAAACACCTCTTCATGACTCAAACCATTATCCAAACTCTCTTGCAGCAGTGTATAAAAACTGCTCAACGCATCTTCAAGAGGCTCTCTACGTTCAAGCGTCGCGCGATCATAGGCAAAAATCTGCTCATCTAACTCATCACATACAAGTGACAAGCTCTGTTTTTCAGGCACCAGCCGCCGCCAAAGTTCAAAAATAAGCAGATAGAGGCAGTCTTGCTTTTGTACACCTCCCTCTTCTAGCTCATCTTCTTCTTGCTCAATTAAATCTTCGACTAGTTCTTCAGGGCTATCATACTCGTTGGCATAACTGATAAACGTCGCCCGATCCCATACAAGACCATAATCACCTAGCCTTTTAAACAGTTCCTCCTGTGCCAGCGCTCGCCAATCTTCTATTTGCCAAGCTTCCACGGAAATATCAGGATCTTGCCAAGCACTTATACGCAGCGAGTTGTACAGCGCTTTTGACGCGACTTTCATGATGCTCCTTAAATAAAAATAAAAGTATATCTCTTTGCCTGGTTTAAATCAACCGAACATATTCTTTGGCAATATACCCTGTTTCACCAGATGGCAGACGAACCTTTATCCACTCTCCTTGCTGCTCCACAGAAAGCACCTGGACTTTTGTGCCAGAAACGGACGGCTTTCCTAAGACGGGAGCATACTGCTCGCCGGCATCTACACGCAGCACACTCGAACGCACAATCACTGCCTCCGGAGTGGAAAAATATTCCGCCCAGATCATGCTTATGTAATGTATGATACAAACCATTAAGATGTCGATTCCTAATTTTTTCAATAGCTCCTGCGGCAGCCATATGTGCACAGAAAAGAGAATGAAGGCCAAGAAAAGAAGAACAAGAAGGACGATCTCTTTTTCATTATGCGATAACTTAAAATGAAAAAAGAGCAAATAGTCCTGTAAAAAGGATGATGGTTTTGGAAGGTCCCCTGCTTTTTGAAGCGCCACCTCCAGATTATTCAGCACCTGTTGATCTCGAGGGGCTTCTTTAAGAGCCTTATAGTAGTAGAGAATTGCATACCCATACTCACCGAGCTGGAAATAGGTATTGGCAATATTAAAGGATAATTTTTCAGAAGGATGCTCCGGCTCTTTGCGTAAATAGAGAGTCAGAGCTTCATTAAAAGCGCGCTTTCGAAGCTCGCTACTATTGGTAGTTTCAGCCTCTTGATACTTTTTCAAAGCAGTATCATCAGCCAGCAGCAATTGGCTATAGAGGCATAAGAGTCCTAAAAGTTGTAGACAGAGCTTCATATTGAACCACTATTTTAATCGATAATACAACTCGGATGCCTCTTCGACAAGCTCTTTGATCTCCTGTTGCGATAAAAGTCCTGAAAATCTCTCGTGTTGCAATTTGAGAAGAAACGCTCGCACCTCTTCTTGCAATCCACTAGATGGAGTAAGATCTTGAGGATGTTCAATCAAGCGCTCCGTCTGTCCTTTTTCAAACAACTTAAGTAAGAGAGCTTCTTCCAACAGCCTCGCACACACATCCGGTGATGTTTTTTTCTTTATAGCTTCAATAAATAGTTCGCGACTCTGCAGCTTTTTCCGATTGCTATCGGCTATGAGGGAGCAAAAGAGATATTGCACTCCAAGAACCGCCCCAAGAAAGATGAGCGCATAGACCGCTAAAATGGTATCCATATGCTTGGTCGCCATCTCTGAGTCTTGAAGCTCCACATTGCCCTGAATTTCTATAGCGCCAGGCGGCCTATTTTGTATCTGCCCACTTTCCTCATTGGTAAAGAGAGCCTTTTTCACAGTGATTGCTATCGGTTCGCTGTATTTCACGACATACTTTTTCGATAAAGGATCAAAAGAAGAAAATTCAATCGCCGGGATTTGGCGCACAGATGGGCTGTTTGGCCGCATCGCAATCACAAATCGCTTTGTTCCTTCTTGCATCTGTCCAACCGGCTCAAGATCGCTCAGACGAAATGTATTTTGAAATCCCTTTTGCACACTCAAGTCAGGCATGCGTACCGTATCAAACTCTCCAGAGCCTGATACAAGCACTTCAAGTTCGATTTTTTCATCCGTCGACACTGCACCACTGCCAAGCCGTTTTACACGCCAATGAAATACCCCCAACGCTCCATTAAAAGACAGAGGCTGTCCGTCTTTCGGGAAATCAAGCACGCTAATCTCCACATCTGGTGCTTGGGCGAAGAGCAGCGGCTTTTGCACGATTTTTCTTCCAAACATATCTTCGGCATAGACATACCCCTCGAGAGTAGACACCCCTGAATGATATGTGCCCGGAGACACAGCTTCTAGCTTCTGAGAGAGGACCTGCACACTATTTTCACCTTCATACAAAGAGTCAATTTTCACAGCTCCGATACTACGCATACCCGGAAGGGTAAATAACGGCAGATTCTCTTTTGTCAACTGAATAGGAGATCGAAAAGCAATACGATATTCCACAGTCAGCCTCTGCCCCACATAAAAGGGACCTTTTTCGATCACTCTTGCTGCAAGGAGAAACTCCTGAGACTGCTGCGGCTGCACCACTTCATAAGAGACCTGTAGCGAAAATACTCTCACATCGCCCACGATTGCACTGACAGCAGGCAGCAGATATAGGCCTGCTGCTTTTCCCGGAAGGCTAAATCGATATTTTGAGACCATCAGAGCTTCGGCATCTTTTTGTGTGGTGAGGCTTTGCTCCTCTACAAATGTCATCTTTATGGGGATATCATCCAGCTGAAAACTGCTAGCATCTACTTTTTGCCAGGCAAGACGGATAACAGTGACACTACAGACAATTTCTTCTTGTGGATGCACGGAAGGCACTTCTACACTGATTTTTGCAGGCAAATTCAAAGAGACAGCCATTAAAGAGATAGTATTTAAGGAAAAGGCAAAAATAAGCGCTAGACAGATCGCAACAGCATATTTTCTCATGTGCTTTACCAGTCTCTTATGCTTGTGCTTTGTTGTACTGATGTTGCTTGCGATGTTGCTTGCGATGTTGCTTGCGATGCTCTTGGCAACTCCTTTTGCAGACTCATGTCATCAT
>CAYOTQ010000006.1:0-10023 GCA_964406915.1 uncultured bacterium | reverse complement strand
CTCTTGAAGCAAGCGTATTGACATTTCTGGAGTAAGATACATTTTCTGCCTTTCTTCAACCGGCTGCATCAACCTAGAGTCTGTTGGACGCGGCTCTTCTTGTCTTAATAAAGAAAGTGCCATTTCTAGTAAAGATAAAGCCTCTTTCATCCCCGCAGGAGTAGCCATAAGAGCTTTTTTTGCCTGTTGGAGGCACTCTTGCACCTCCTGTTTCTTTGACAGCTTCAAAGAATGGTCAATACTCTGTATCTCAAGAGCGATCGCCAGACTAAGAAATGACTCATCTACAGGCTGCAGCGAGCTATATTCCTTTTGAAATTCAATTGTCCAGGCAATTTGCTTGGCAAGGGGCGCTAGTTGGATGTGTCCTTCTGCTGTATCCAACCAGTTGACAAGTAGCTGGATTTTCTTGACAGCAAGAAGATCCAGCCCGCTGCTCTCTAGCTTCTCAAGCATTCTTTCAACAGCTGCGGCATTGGTATTTTGCTGGTGCAAAGCCGTTGCTTTTTTCTTTTGTAAATAGCCCTCAAAAAACTTCTCTCTTCTCATGGCTGTCTCTTGCCACACATGAGACAAAAAAGAGCCTTGCGGTAGTAGCCTTGCCATCTGCTTTGCTTGCTCAACTTGCAAAAACGCCTCTTGGATGCCATGTTGCATTTCATGAGATGCAAGCTCCTGCTCCATGACGGCCACTACTCCCATGAGCTGGATGATAGCTTCTAACAACTCTTTGCCATTGTTTTCTTTTCCAGCTGTAGTAATAGCCTCTTCAAAAGATCCCATCTTAAGCCTTTCACAATATGCCTCAAACTGAGGCGCAAACTCAAGATACAACGCCTCTACATACAGTGTGTTCTCATACATGTCTGTAAGTTGCATAGCAGCGCTGTAGAGAAAATAAGAAAAGTTCTGTAACGACTGGAGCCTGTCTTGCTGCTGCAGATCAGATATAAATACGCGAAATTTCAGCCGCCTGTCTTCTTCAACAAGCGCTTCTTGGAGCGCAAGCGAAGAACCCTCTTTCAGTTGTGCAAAAAATTCCATCGCCTCATCCAGATTCTTTCGAGCGCGCAACAGATCATTTTCCTTTTCTGCAAGACGCAGAGCACAGAGTGCGGCATTATGAGCGATGCTCATTTGCAAAAGAGGACTCTCTTCATTTTCTATTGCACGAAAGAGATCAAGCGCTGCTTGGTAATGTCCTTCTTTTGCATACAGAGAGGCAAGATCGTACGACACAGCAGCACGCTCTTCTCTGCCTAAAGGCTGCGTCTGCAACTTTTCTAAAAGGTCCTTCGCAAGATCTCCTCTTGCGGCCTCATCCAGAGCAATTGCCTGGTCGATCGTCTCTTCAGCTGTGGCAGCTCCCAGAGAACTCGAGAGCGAAATGACGAAAGCAATACAAAGAACAGCCTGGCGTTTCAAAATGTGCTGTGGTAATAGAAGCGTTGCTAAAAGTAAAAAGAGAGCCCCCAGCACAGGCAGCATTTTTGGAGAAGTATCGGCCGTTATTGCTTGTCGCTCCACAAGCTCTGTCAACACATTTTCAACTAAAACAGACAGCGGTTCGCGACTTTCCTGATAGAAATGGCCTTTTACAGTCTGGGTCAACGTCTCTAAGAGCTGCTTTTGCATCGCAGAGTGCACCGCTTCTCCTTGAAACATCACCTCTGGAACAAGAGATCCTTTTGTTGTCCCAAGGCCAATAATCGCCCACTTCACATCAGCTGCCGGCGACAGTTGCTGAACCAGAGCCTCTTCCGCCTGCCTCTTTTCTCCACCCTGCAAGCCGAGAAGATCACTGTCTTCACCATCTGTCAGCCAGACAACCAGCGTTGATTTTGCCATAGAGGCCTTCACATACTCTCGATTAATGAATGTAAGCAGTCGAGATATATTGGTGCCACCGCTGCTTGCAGCCGTTGTCACCGGATCTAAAAGAAGACGAAAATAGAGATAGTCTTGTGTTGCCGGCACAATCGTTTCTACATCAGAAGAAAAGGCATACAGCGCCACGCTGTTTCCTCCAAGTTTTTCCACGATGGCTTCTATTAGCTCTTTTGCACGAGTGAGTCGCGAGGTGCCTGTAGAAGTATCTCGAGCATCCATCGATCGAGAAACATCGAGAAAAAATGCAATCTCATCTAGCGATCGCAGCACCTGCTTTTGTCCTTGGAGCTGATTATCTCCCGATTGTGTCATAGCAAAACAGAGTAAAACCCAGATTGCCACAAGCCCGCAGCTCTTGGCAAAAAATGCCGGCCAACTTCTTTCGGCTATTCCTCGAGGTATCAGATCTGGGCGTACGAATAGCAATAGTGTTTTCTTTTTGAAGCGCGCCAGCCTCCAATACAGCCATCCAATAAGTAGCGAAAATAGTCCTACAAGGCTCCAGAAAACATCCCCAAAACCATTCATGGACAAGTCCTTACGAAGACAGTTTCAATACTGATAGCAGCAGCAATACACAAAAGCGCAGCTACCACAAAAAAGTGGGCAATCGACAGCTGCTTTTCTTTTGGTAGTTCAAACTGTGAATCTGGAAGCGGACTTTTCTCTAGAGTGTCGATCTGTGCAAATATCTGCTCTATCGGCACGCTGCGTGTAGCTAAATAGAAAGAGCCGCCTGTCTCCCCAATAGCCTCTCTGAGCTGCTTTACGTCAGCTGCAAAATCAGGGTGACTAAAAATTGGATCCACACCTATGTAATACACACGCACTCCATTTTCTTTGGCATAGACGAGTGCTTCATCTATGGCAATCGATCGAAATGGGTGCTGCCTATCTTCTGGATGAGGGCTTTGCAGGCCATCGGTGACGATAATAATGGCCTGGTTGGTAATATTGTAGATAAAAGGCATATGCGCTTTTTGCTGCTCGCTACTTTGCTTCTGTGCAAAATACTTTGTAGCCACAATCAGATTTACCGTCTTGAAAATGGCATATCCTATAGCAGTGCCATTGAAGAGATCCTCTGTCACCGGAACAATCGCGGCAAGGCGCTGCATCACCTCCTGATGCTGCAAGGTCAAAGGACACGTGACTTGTGCGGTCCTGGCGAATGAGACAAGCCCTATCAGATCGTTTGGGCGATTTTCGATAAAGGAGGAGATTGCCTGCTTGGCAAGATCAATTTTTTTCTCATCCTGGCCATCGATGGTGATCGTCTCTTCCATAGATCCGGAGTGGTCGAGTAAAAAATAAAGAGCAATGCCTGATCGAGGAACAGAGAGTTTATGAATAGTTGATGAAAAGTTCTCTGCAATTTTGGGATTACTCACAGCTATGGCAAGAAGCAGGCAGGCTGCCCAAAACAGCCTTTCTGTCCAGGGATGCAAGGAGCTCTTCCAGCTCCGCGCTGCAGCTAGAAGACGAAGGTCAGAAATTGCGACGCTTGGAGCTTTTTCTGGAACTCTTCCTGAAACTTTTTCTGAAGCTTTTTCTGAAGCTTTACTTGCTATTTTTTTTCTCCAGACGAAGCATATCCCAAGTATGGCAAGAAGCGGCATAAGCACCAGAAGCTGACATGTCACGAAACTGTCTCCGATAGCCTGTTGAGTAATCTATCCAGATCTTCCAACCCATAATAATGAATTTCCACACGCCCTTTTGCGTGCGAACCTTCAATGCGTACTTTTGTTCCAAACATCTCTTGCAGCCGCTCTTGCACTTCTTTCAAACCAGTCATTTGCATCCTCTTGCCTGGCTGTTTTGCAATAAGGCTTTTGGCTCTTTCTGACGCCTGGCGCACGGTAAGTGCTTTTGTACGTATCTCTTCAAAAAGAGTCCAGCGATTCTTCTCCGCACAAGAGAGGATGATCTTCGCATGCGCCATCGAAATCACTCCTTGCGCAAGACTTTCTTGTATTTTTGCAGGAAGCTGTAGCAGCCGTACATAATTGGCCACTGTAGATCGCTTTTTGCCAATATGCTCTGCCAACATCTCCTGGTTAAGATCAAACTCTTGCATCATAGCTCGTATCGAAATGGCAATTTCCACAGGATTCAGGTCTACTCGTTGCATATTTTCTACAAGAGCCGCTTTAGCCGCCTCCAGATGATCGACACTGTCGCGAATAATTGCTGGAATGTGACTGTAGCCAAGCAACCGGCAGGCCATCACCCGGCGCTCTCCTGCAATAATTTCATACTGATCAGAGGCAGGCAAAAACCGTACCAGAGGTGGATGCAAGAGTCCTACTTCCTGAATAGAACGCGCTAGTTCTTCAATATCTTCACTTACAAACTGTCTGCGAGGTTGATAGCGGTTAGAAATGAGACTATCCAGCGGCAGGTGCAACAACTTTTCCTTTACAACATTGGCGCTCATCTGTACTTTTCCTCTATTCATTCTTTTTGATGTATTTATACTAGGTTTGTTATGAGTAAAGAACAAGAATCCTCTCCAATCAATCAGTTTTCACCCTCTCCTTTTACCTCATGGCTATTGATGAATAGCAAAATGATAGGTCTGATTTCTTCTGTTATTATTGTCGCCGCGCTTTTTTATGCCTGGATGGCCCATAATAAAACGATGCAGGAATATAAGGACCTGCAAGAAGCAGAATTTCTTGCTGAAGAACTTGAAAAAACAAATCCTATCTTTCCCTCTGAAGGTCAGCAAAATACTCCAGATCCGCTCCAAAAAATTGTCGAAAAGCTGCAAGTTATCAACAATCAATACCCCTCTCTTCAAGGAAGATATAACGGTCTCATTGCCCAAGAACTTCTTTTTGAAAATAAAGATGCGGACCCTTACGCCGAAAGATGCATTCAGCGCCTCGAAAATTCTGAACTGCCCCTTTTTGCAGAATTTTCAGAAATCTCCAGACAAACCGCCAAGCAGCAGTATCAATCGGCACTCAATATCGCAACAGCTCTCAACGCTAAGCTAACAGAAAGCTCTTTAAGCGCTCCTGATATGTACGTATTACGAGCTTTTGTGTTACTTCATATGGCCGCTTTGCAAAAAAAGCTTCAATCTCCTGAAAATTACAAACAGACTATTGAAACACTCAAAGCCTATCTTGGCACCGGCAGTCAACCAGCCACATTGACAGACAAGCAACAAGAGCTGGCTGCCAATCTCCTGGCCCATCTGCAAGAACAAGATGAGTCCTTACTCAATTATTTGGCTACTCATTGAGTTCATTAAAATAAGGAAAAAGCGCTCCCATGAACAGCTTTTTCCTTATTTATTGAATTTATTTCTTTCTTTTGTTACACATAAATCGGAATAAAAGTATTCCACTCATCGACTGACGCAAGCGGAAGGGGGTGAACAAAAGAGTTATTGCTTGAAACGGCTTTCTTTGAGATCATTGTTTTTTTTATTTGAAAATTGGTGCAATTATGATTGCCAGTCAATCTACTCTCATAGAAGAGGAAGAGTTGACTCTGTTTTTAGACACGTCTTACAAACAGTCAGCCTCTTCACGGCTACATACGAGTATGACCAGACAAAATGAGCCCCGAGTGGTATCACTCGAGCCAGAAGTGATCTGGATTGAAGGTACAGTATCAGTAGCGTTCTAAAGTTGGTAGGACAAGAGTTTTTTCTTGTCCTACTTTTTTCTGAACTGATTTTTTGAAATAATTGCCAGAAATTAAGTGATGCATAACTTGCAATGGATGATCTTGAAGCCCTCTTAGCTTTTGTGCTTTCAAATAAAATCTCTTCCACAAAAGCACATAAGTTGATTGCCGGCTGCGGCGGCTCATGCCGAAAAGCCTATGAACAGATCTCCTCGTCGCTGTTTTCAAACTCTCAACAGCTCACTGCTCTTATTGAAAAAGAATTCATAGCTGCTCAAGAGATGAAGGTACGCCTTATCCCTTACACTTCCTCAGAGTTTCCCCAGCAGCTTCATTCTCTGTCTGATTGTCCTCTTATTTTGTATGTCAAAGGAGAGCTTCCTCAGGCAAGCGAGCCGCGTGTGGCTATTATTGGCACTCGCTATGCTACAGAATGGGGCAAAGAGAGTGCCAGGCAGTTTGCTCGCATACTGGCAAGCCGCGGCTGCTGGATCATCAGCGGTCTTGCTCGAGGCATTGACACTGCTGCGCACTACGGCAGTCTGGAAACAGGCTCCACTGTGGCGGTGATTGGATCGGGACTTGCACATATCTACCCCAAAGAAAATCTCGGACTTGCAGAAAAAATTGCCCTGCATGGCGCACTCATCAGTGAATATCCCCTCTTTAGTCCGCCAGCAAAATTTACATTTCCAAAACGAAATCGCTTAATTTGCAGCTTATCTGAGGCAATCATTGTTGCAGAGGCTCCTCTTAAAAGTGGCAGTCTGATTACTATGGAAATCGGCTACAAACAAAAAAAGCCGCTCTTTGCTCTTCCTGGACGCGCTTTATGCGAAACAAGCAAGGGAAATCACTATCTGATCAAAAGCGGCAAAGCTCGTCTCATTGATGATCCAGAAGATGTGATCCGATTTCTTGGACTTGAGAGCCGATTGCCAGAAGAAAAAAAATCAACTCATACGGCACTACAAGCAACATATACAGCAAGCGAGCAAAAAATACTTGATATTTTGTCTCAATCAGAAGTATGCATAGAGGGATTATCTCGTGCAACCAGCCTCCCGGCGCCCCACCTTCAAGCAACGCTTATCCAACTGCTGCTCAAGAATTTGGTGGTCGAACTCCCAGGAAAGAGATATAGATTAATTTAGGTAATACATATGGCAAAAGCGTTAATCATTGTTGAGTCGCCAGCAAAAATCAAAACTTTGCAAAAACTTTTGGGGCCTCGCTATATCTTTGAATCTTCGAATGGACATGTTCGAGACCTTCCTGAAAGCGGGTTTGGGATTGATATTGACAATGATTTTACTCCGCAATATGTAGCCCTTAGCAAGAAAAAAGAGGTGATCGCCAAGCTTCGGAAAGCAGCAAAAGAATGTGATACTGTCTACCTGGCGCCCGATCCCGATCGCGAAGGGGAAGCAATTGCCTGGCATATCAGTCAGCTTTTGCCCTCCAATGTCGCCATCAAGCGTGTCTCATTCAATTCCATCACGCGAGACGCTGTGCAGGAGGCCATCCAAAATCCCAAAGAGTTGAATATGGCTCTTGTCAATGCCCAACAAGCGCGAAGACTCTTAGACAGACTTGTCGGCTACTCTATCTCTCCTCTTCTCAACAGACGTCTGAAACGAGGTCGTACAAATGCAGTGTCTGCAGGCCGTGTGCAGTCTGTTGCCCTGAAGCTTGTCGTAGACAGAGAAAAAGAGATCGAAGCGTTTATCCCGCAAGAGTACTGGACGCTATCGGCAAAATTGCTTTCTCAGGGCAGTGAAAAGCCTTTTATCGCGACTCTCCACTCAGTCGATGGCAAAAAGGTAGAAAAAGAAAGGCTGCCCAATAAAGTAGAAGGTCAGGATTATCTGCTTGTCAGCACCGAAGAGGCGGCAAATGCCATCAGGCGCGAGCTGGAAACCGCCGTTTACATGATTCAGAGTATCGAAAAAAAGGAAAAAAAGCGAAATCCCGAAGCTCCATTTATCACCTCCACACTTCAACAAGAGGCAAGTCGCCATTTTCGCTTCTCTCCTTCTAAAACGATGGAAGTCGCCCAATCTCTGTATGAAGGGGTCGATCTTGGAAGCGAAGGCACTGAAGGCTTGATTACCTACATGAGAACAGACTCTGTACGTATCGCTCCAGAAGCCATCGAAGAGGCAAGACGCTATATTGTCTCAGAATTTGGCAACAACTTTTTGCCAGAGGCACCTCGTAAGTATCAGGTGAAGAAAAGCGCGCAAGACGCTCACGAAGCGATCAGGCCTACCCATCTGCATCTGCACCCGGAAAAAGTGCGCCAATTTCTGACAAAAGAGCAGTATTTACTCTATTCTCTTGTCTGGAAGCGCTTTTTAGCGTCGCAAATGGTTCCTGCGATTTACGACACTGTCTCTGTTGATATCATAGCAGCAAGCAAGTACCTCCTTCGCGCCACAGGCTCCCAAATGAAGTTTCAAGGGTTTTTGGTGCTATACGAGGAGAAAAAGGATGACGAGCAGGAAGACGATGAAGATAAACTACTGCCTCACCTATCTGAGCAAGAACTCCTCAAGCTCTTAGAACTTGCCTCAGAACAATCCTTTACAAGACCTCCTCCTCGCTTTACAGAAGCGACTCTTGTAAAAGAGCTGGAAAAATCTGGTATAGGCAGACCCTCTACCTACGCTACGATCATGAAAAAGATTCAAAGCCGAGACTATACTGAAAAAGATCAAGGCAGGCTCAAACCGACCGAGCTTGGGCGTGTGATATGCGAGGCGCTGGAAATCAACTTCAAGCAAATTATGGATATCGGCTTTACAGCCACTCTTGAAGATGGCCTTGAGCAAGTAGCAGAAGATAATAAAGAGTGGGTCACACTTCTCAAAGAATTTTGGGCCGATTTTTCACCTACTTTGGAGACAGCAGAAAAAAGTGCCGTTATTCCAAAAATCCCGACCGATATTCCTTGTCCAAAATGTGGAGGAAAGCTGCAGAAGGTCTGGTCCAAGACAAAATATTTCCTTGGATGCGAGCACTATCCGGAATGTGACTATACGAGCTCTCTTGAAGAGATGACCTTTGATAAAAGCGACTACGACCCCAATTTCGATTGGGATCAGCGCTGTCCAAAGTGTCAGTCTGAGATGAAGCTACGGTTTGGCAAATTTGGCCCCTTTTTGGGATGCGTCAACTATCCAGAGTGTAAGGGAATTGTCTCTATTGCCAAGAAAGAAGAAGCTGAAGAAGCCCAGCTCCTTGAGTCCACACCCTGCCCTGCAATTGGATGTACCGGGCATCTTGTAAAGCGCAGATCCCGTTTTGGCAAGCCATTTTTATCATGCTCTGAATTTCCGGATTGCGATGTAATTGGCAATGATCGAGACACTGTTTTGGAAAAGTATCACGACCATCCAAAAACAGCCTATCAAAAGAAAGAGAAAGCGCCAAGAGGCGGGGCTCGAAAGAAAAAAGAGGAAGCCAGCGTGGCGAAAAAGCCTGTTAAAAAAACGGCCACCAAAAAGGCGCCTGCAAAAAAAGCCACCACCAAAAAAGCTGCTCCAAAAAAGAAAAAGGCTGCTTAAATCAGCCGCCAGGGGGTAATGTAGTCTTCATATTTCCATATAAGAGGAGTCGTATATGAAAATAGAAGCTATAAAAATATTTTTCCCTGATGAAGACCTGAGAGCTGCAGTCACAGGCTCTCAGAATAAAAAACATGTTTCAAACAAAAGAATTGTCAAAAATCTGCTAAAACTCGAAAGAGGAGTCAGATAGCGCTACATCACCTGTTTTTTAGAAGCTCTTTATGAGCAAAGAAAGACCAAATATTCTCACACCGCCAAACGTCTTTTTGAAAAATTTCAAGAGGCGAAGAAACCCGATGACTTCACTCTCACAGCAAGCAACCTTCACAAAATCGCAGAAAAAATCTCTCGTCATTTTGGCAAGAGAGAATCCCCGATTGCTGAGTATGGAAAGTTTCCTAGCGCTGACCTTCCCATCCAGAAGTTTCAAGAAATCGCCAGCGATACGAAAAAGGCTTGGCGCTTTGAAAAGGAAGTAAAGCGTCATGCGACCCAAGACCCCGACATGGTGCAAAAGAGACAAAAACGCGATGCGCGAGACAGCGAGCTCTTTTTATATGATACCGTGCAGATAGGAAAAAGCCCAAAAATGGTGCTGCATGGCACGGCACGAACTGATCGCAACGACTGCCTGAACGAACTATATAAAATGTTTTTAAAAGAGAAGGTGAGAGTAGTGGTCGCTCTCAACACTTTTAGTGACTGGGACAGGGCCATTCCATATTATGAATCCGAGCATCTCAAAAAACTCACTATTGGCTGGCAGATTGTCTGCACCAAGACGCAGCTGCTCTATGCGGGCAAAGTGGCGACAAATATCCCCAAAAGCCGCAGGCAGGAATATAAAGAACTACAGAAAAGCGATGAGCTACTAGCGGAGTTTCGAGTACGCATTGAAGAAAGAACGTTAGTAGCC
>CAYOTQ010000005.1:11617-19350 GCA_964406915.1 uncultured bacterium | reverse complement strand
TGACAATCCGCTTCTTTCGCCCTCTGATCGATCATATGCTTTGCTACAAGTGCTTCGAGAGCATACAGATGGGAGGAGAGGAGAGCTAGAAGCTGTTATTATGCGTCTTGAGGCTATTTGCTTTGGACAGTCTCCGACTTCTGAGCAAGAATTGCAGCAATTGGCATTAGTCTGGAGGCGTTGTGAGGCTGACGCCAAAATCGATACATTCAGGGTCAATACCGTTGTGTGAAAGCAGGTCTTTGTAACATCTCTCGAGTTCGCTTTTCTTCAAGGTAAGTGCAGATTGTTTGACTTCCGGCCCCCCTCCCTTAAGCTCTGCTTTTAGCTGATTGTGCATATCCGAGCGAGTCTTGCAGATGTCATTTACCACTTCTTCATCGTTAAAGATGGCAAGCAGGAGAGGCCTTGAGGCAAGCCATATACTTGTGAGGTGTTGGTTTTTGTTAATCGTGATGAATTCTATCAGTGGATAGTACCCTTGTTCTTTCAGAGACTCTCTTTTTCGTGATTTCGTTCCTACAAGGACGCGGTCACGAAATTTTTTGAGTTCCTTGTCATGAATTTCTAATTCACGTAGTTGAGAGGCAGCGTAGAGTTTTGCGTCATCCTTTCTGAGCTCTTGAGCAGCCTCTCTTGCTGCCTGAAGAAATCTCTCTTCGAGGTTAGGATCATTCTGTTTGGCTTTCTGATAGAAGGGCTCGTTTTGATAGAGGACAGTCAGCAGCGAGGAGAGAATCTGAAAGCAATTTTTTGCTCTCATTTCACTCAGTGGAACATCTTCACAAAAAAGAACGCTTACATTTAACAGAGAACTTCTTTTGGCGTTTTGGTCTTTGTCTTCAGGAGTGTCATCCAGATGGTCGGGAGTTCCATGGGACTCCGGTGGAGGTTCATTGTCTTTGAGGTTCCTGTTTTTGACAACGTCTCTATAGGCCTGGTGGGCTCTGTCTTTCAGTACTCCTAAACTTGTTTCTTGAATTGCATCAAATTTTGCATGCGCGACCGCATCGGTAAATGCCATGGTTTCGGCATTCTGCCACTGTGCAAAGGAAAAGAGAGCAAAGATGAGCAAAAGACCGTATGTAGTGAGTAAAATGTGCATGAAGTAGCCTCTTATCCCCGATTATAAAGAATCATATAAATCTGCTTTGGAATAAAAAATGTGAAATAGAGAGGAGGCAGCTGAGAGCTATTTCTATGGCAGGTCAGGCGTACTAATACCGGTCTTCGTTCTGCTTCTTTAGGCCATACTGAAAGCCACTTGCATTCTTCTATCTTATCCGCAGGGGCTTTTTCTTTGCGTGAAGAAGACCTCTTCTCTCTGTCGACTTCCGATCCTGCAAAAAGTTCAATTTCAAGAGAGTCTACATTATCGAGAAGAATCTCTTTTCTGACAGTCTCAGGAAGGTTGTAGATTTTTTTTGTGTAGGGCCATGCAGCAAGACAGAGCTTCTTTTCATCATCCACATAAATTTTTGCGCCGAGCTGAGATACAAATGGCTCTTGAGCTTCTCCACTATGCGCATAGGTAAAGACAAGGCTTTGTCCTCCTTGCATTTTCGCGTCTTCAATAAAAAAATAAGACTTTCTCAATGTCGCTTTATGAAACATGGAATTATTGAAAATATCCTGAAGACGTCCTTGCACGATGAGAATTTGCTCATGCTGCTTTCTTTTTTGAGAGATTATTTCATTGATTTTGCTGCAGCGCCAAAAAATGCCAAACATGACGGCCAACAGTCCTGCAAACAGTATTGTGCCGACGATTACCTCGACGAGAATGAACGAATTTCTACGCTGTCTTTGCATCTGAGGCACTCTCTTTTTTGACGCACACTCGTATTGTAGCTGCAGGCCCAGCTGCTTGCCGTTTTTCAGGCTCGGCATTATTGACCAGTGTAAGCACGGCATCTGATTCTATGATAGTTGGCTCAACCATTTCAGGAAAATACAGAGGCTTAAATTCATAGTTGGCTGTCCAGGAGGAGTGAGGCAGTGCAAGTGAATAGGATTTGCCTTCAAGAATAGTTTTCCAGCTTATTTGATTGGTATAGAGGTGTTCAAACAATGAGACAATCGCTTGTTGTTTGGCCTGTTCATACTCAAGATCTTTTACGCTCTGGCGCGAACGTGTAAGAAGAGTGCTTTCAAATTGCAGCAGAAAAAAACAGGCAAATGTCGCAAGGGTAATGGCGATAATCGCCTCGATAATGGCAAAGGCTCGTTTTTTCATTCTTTATTGAACACTGTTTCAGGAAAAATCTTCCCTATTTCTTCTGGAGCCATCAGCCTCACTTGAGGGGCATATTTTTTTAGAGGGAGGGTGATGCTAGCACCAGTGACAAACTCGATCTGGAGGCTATGTTCTTCTTCTGCTATTCCCCACGGGTAAAAGGTAATTTCAATGCAGTGGTGTTGCTGCGTAGAATCTGGAGGATCGAGTACCACTCGTTGAATTTTTTCTAACGTTTCCCGCCTGCTGAAAAACTGTTTTTTCTTTGCGATGACATTCACATCATCTCGTATGTAGAACTGGGGCCGCTCTTGGCCTTCAATCATCACTGTGACAGCACCCCGGGTCAGCTGCGCTAAAAGAGAGGCTAGCTGGAACTTTCGCTCCAGCTGTTGGATAGAACTTTTTGCCTGCCTATCGTCGTAGCTTTCTTTAAATTTAATAGCACCCATTGCCGCACAGAGAGTGATCAAAACGCATGCCATGATCACTTCAACAAGGCTAAACGCTCTATTTCGCTCTTTTCTGTTGCAAGTATGCCTCATATCGACGTGAACTCACTTGTATTTCTTGCGCGCCGTTATCGCCAGTGCCGATTCCCACGTCAAACTCTTGCCCCCAGCCATCTCGGATCAGGTCATCACTTTTGCCCGCAAGCGGTGAGCTGTGTACATACTCTTTCCAACGGCTCAGAACGTCTGATTCTGTAACATCCGGATTTTCGGCGAGCGCAAGGGCGATAATTGTTTTAATTCGGGTGATTGCCTCTTTTGTCTTAAACGCTTTTCCTTCATTAAGACTTGAGTTGTAGTTATACGCCAAAGCACCGGTGATCATGGCAATCAGCAGCATGACCACGATCATCTCGATAAGAGTGATGGCTCGTTTTCTTCTCTGAGTTGTTGTTTTCATCTCTTTCCTGCTGTTAAATGTCACTTTTTGCTTACAATAAAGCGTGCGGCTTGTGAAAGTAGCAGTGCCTTGAAGCATCCGGGAATAATAAACGGGAGCAATCCAACTTGAATTGCTTTTTCAAAGCCTATGAAACAAGCAAGCCAGCTAACGCCACATGCATAGATGAGACCGCTTCCCAGAAGGCAACTGCAGAGCATGTTGAGAGCTGTTTGTTTGGCAAATTTTTCTCTGAAGAAGGACATGGCAGCAACAGCGGCTAAAAAGCCAAAGAGATAGCCTGCCGTTGGGCCGCAGAAGTAGGCGGGACCGGCGCCAAACTTGGCAAACACAGGCACTCCAAGAGCGCCGAGAAGCAAATAACTGACGACGGATCTAACGGCTTGTTTTCGTGAATAAAAAAGACCGATGAGCATCACAGCGACAGATTGCAATGTGATAGGGACAGGTTGCAGAGGGATCGAAATATGGGCAGAACAAAACAAAAGCCCCACCGCGATAAGGACTTGCAGGTAAGTGTTTTGAGCGAGTGCGCTGTTTTGGAGCTTTAGAGAGAAGGATGTCATAATAAAAACCTCTAAGGATGAAGACTCTATGATGGTAAATATAAGGAATTTTTGTCAAACAAATCGATTGCAAAAAATTTGTAAAGTAATTAATTGAAAAGTAAGATGCAAGAATTATGGAGATTGATATGCCGTGGAAAGTTGGTTCTTATCCTACACAGCCGATGGATGGTGGGTCGTCAGAATCTAAGAAAACAAAAATAGAGCGTGGCCATGAGAAGAAAACAAAGGCCACTTTTGCGCAGCAGCGCCAGAAGACGCAGTCTGCCGAGAAAGCAGAAAAAACCTCCTTACAAGAGAAGCGAGCTAAGAAGCTGGAAAGAAGCTCAGTTGAAAATACTTATACAGGAAAAGTGGTGAAAGTATCAAAACATCGACTGGAAAAAGTGATGGAAAAACGTCAACCGCCTCTTGCTTCTCATTCTACAACGTCATCTAGTAGTGTCAGCAACACGGCAATGAGTAAAACTCAAGCAATGAGTAAAGTTCAATCATTGGCTGCCAACATTCATCGCCTCTCTGATAAAGATTTTGTCCGAGTGATGGACGCTGTCGAAAAAGACAATCCGCAAGCATTTAAAGAGCTGCTCAAGCACATGAAGATAAGCCATACAGGTTTTACCACAATTTCGTCTTTTCTTCCTCTTATGCAACAAGAAGAAGTTGAGGATACGGTAGAGGCTCTCTTTAGGGTGATTGGGTCTGTTGCTTTTGAAGCGCAGGAGAAAATTGCGCAATTTTTAGCGGCAAAAATCTCCGATCCACAGATTGCTGAGGAGTTTTTGAAGTCATTTCGTGTCGAGCACGGTCTGAGAGGGCTTCGCGCTTTTGACAATTAACCTAAGAGACTTCACTGTCCGCACAGATCGTATCTGTACAGCCTCAAGCAGGTGGTTGCCGAAAATTGATGGTCACTTGGGTTTAAAACTCCATTGAGGAGCCAAAGCTGCTCAGAGGCATAAGGATAGAGAGCAATACTCCTCCCACAAGGGCGCCCATCATGAGCAGCAGGACCGGCTGCGCCAGGGTAACCATTCGTGTCAGTATTCGCTCTGTCTCTTCTTCGTACAGATGAGCCACTTGTGCCAGCATCGGGGCTAGTTTTCCGGATTCCTCACCAATAGAAATCATCCGAGAAAACAGAGGGGGAATTTCTTTGTGGCGGCCCATTTCATGACTGAGAGAGACGCCCTCAATGATTTTTTCTTCAGCGCGCTGGATTATTTCCTCAAGGCGTGCATTGTTGAGCGATTCTTTAGCAAAAGAGAGGGCGGAGACAATAGGCAGGCCGCCTTCAAGTAATGTGCTGAGAGTTCGTGCAAAACGGCCAAGGCTTGCTAAAATCACATAACGACGAAGAAGTGGAATTCGCAGCATCCCCCGCTGTAGTTTCCTTTTTGCCTTTGGCGTCTTGATATAGACCCCAAGAGCAAAAAACGATGCTGCCAAAATCGCAATAATCAAAAATCCCCATTCACGAAGGAATCGACTCGTACTCAAGACAATTTGGGTAAATTGGGGGACGGGCTTATCTTGAAACAGAGACTCAAGAGCTGGAATGACAAAACCCACCAAGACACAGATGGCTACAAATAAAAGGCCAGCAAGGAGGGCGGGATAGAGCATGGCAGAAACGAGCTGCTTATGGATCTTATTTTGCTGGGTCAAAAAGCCGTTGAGCCTGTTGAGGGAAAGTTCTAAATTGCCTATCGCTTCTCCGGCGGCAATCAAAGCCCGATAAAGGATAGAGAAGCTCTCTGGGAACTCCTGCATAGCTTGTGACAGTGACGATCCACGCTTGATGCGTTCTGTAAGACCGAGAACCACAGGATGATAAGATTCATGACGTGACTGCTCTTCAAGTGCTAGTAAGCTTTCGTAGAGAGGGATTTTTGCAGCAAGCAGTTGCGCAAGCTGGGAGGTAAAAATAAGGAGCGTATCTGTGCTCAACTGCTGCTTCTTATGTGCCTTACTTTGCGGGGTCAAAGAGGCAAGCAAAAGGTGCATCTGGCGAATCTTTTCTTTAGCTTCTTGTTCGCTCACCGCTTCTATTGAGCCAGTTGTTTTTTTGCCTTGAGGTGTAAAGGCTTTATAAGTGTAAATGGCCATCAGCTTTCTTCAGCCCGAGTGACACGCCAGATTTCTTCAAGAGAAGTAATGCCTTGACGTACCAAGTTTTTTCCATTTTCTCGCAGTGTAGACATTCCTTCTGAGATGGCTACATTCTGAATCTGTGTCGCTTCAGGGCTCTTTAAGATCTGCTTACGAACTGCATTTGTAATTGGCATCAGCTCGTAAATTCCGTGTCGTCCTTGGTAGCCTGAATTGAGGCAATTGGAACACCCCTGTCCACGATAGAGAACCTGGGAGGCAGGATCGTTGGATGAAAAGGTGATCTGCGCCCTCTCTACGGGAGTCGGTGTATAGGCTATCTTACATGAGGGGCAGATTCTTCTAACAAGACGCTGTGCCATAATACCAATACAGCACGAGGAGATCAGGTAGGGTTCGATACCCATATCGACAAGACGTGCAATAGCAGAAGGTGCGTCATTTGTGTGCAGAGTACTAAGAACTAAGTGACCTGTAAGTGCTGCTTGAATAGCAATTTCTGCTGTCTCTTTATCTCGAATTTCACCCACCATGATGATGTCTGGATCTTGACGCAAGATGTGACGCAGTCCTGCAGCAAAGGTAAGGTTGATTTTTGGATGCACGCCCATTTGAGAGATGCCTTTAAGCCTATATTCAACCGGATCTTCAATTGTCATGATGTTCGAATGTTCGTCTTTTAGCTCGGACAGAGCGCTATAAAGAGTGGTCGTCTTTCCGCTACCTGTAGGGCCTGTAACGAGAATAATGCCTTCAGAAAAACTGATTTCTCTTCGAAATTCTTCGAGAAGCGATATAGGCATGCCCAGCTTATCAAGACCGAGGACAATATTGCCTTTATCTAAGATACGCAGCACGATGCGCTCGCCTGTTACCACTGGAAGTGTGCTGACACGAAAATCAACTTCTTTTCCTCCCATACGCATTTTGATTCTGCCATCCTGGGGAAGTCTCTTTTCTGCAATATCAAGTTTTGCCATAACTTTAAGTCTAGTCAAGAGCTGGCTTGTCAACTCTTGAGATGGGGACAGTTTAGTTTGCAGCACACCGTCAATGCGATAGCGGATGACAAGGCCTGTTTCTTTTGGTTCGAAATGGATGTCAGAGGAACCTTGCTGGATAGCTTCAGAGATGACAAAATTAAGCAGTCTCACAACACCTGGAAGCTCCTGAGAGTCATCGAGCAGGTCATATACTTGCAGCTCGCCAAGAGCGGCATCTTCATCGCTTGCCGTCTGCACATGCTCTAAAATTGCCTCATCATCGCCATGATAGTATTCGTGAATGGCGGCCATGATGACCTGTTTTGGAACAAATACAGTGTCGATTTCTCGATGGAGCAGATAGCGCAGCTCCTCAATAGCATCGATATTTAAGGGGTCGCTTGTCACGACGGTGATACGCTCATTTATTTCTGCTACAGGAAGGACAAGGTGTTTTTTGACAAAGGAGTATGGCACCTGCTTTGTGAGCTTGCGATCAATTTGAAATGTGGCAAGTGAATCAAAAGTCTCAATCCCTAGAAGAAGAGCTGTCTCTTTTGCTGCAGCTTCATCATTGTAGAGATGTTTTTGTGCATAGGGATGCGCGGCTAGTTCTTGAGAAGGAGCCTCTTTACCGGTTGACCGGAGTCTATTCTTACAAAATTGTAGACAGTCAGACACTCCGGAACGTATGCGTGACTTCATTGCGGTGACGAGACTGCTCAATCTGGCCTCCCAAGCAGCATTTTCATGCTATTTTCAAAAAGACCTCTCTTTTCGCTTCGTTGTGCTTCTTCAAGCTCTTCCAAAAACTCAGGAATATCTCCAGGGCGTGTCAAAAGAGCTTGCCTTCGCATTTTACGAAATTCATCAGTTTGATCTGGCACAATTCTGGGAGTGATGAAAATAAACATTTCCGTATTG
>CAYOTQ010000005.1:0-11607 GCA_964406915.1 uncultured bacterium | reverse complement strand
ATTGCTATCTCCCATATTAGTAATACTAAAGAGCTTGCCAACGCCTGGAAGCTCTCCTAAAAATGGCACCATCTCGCCCTTATCTGTGGCAATCTTTCTTCTCAAGCCACCCAAGATGACAGTCTCCCCATCAGCGACACGTACTTCATTGATGATATTGCGTCTCGTTACATCAGGACGATCGTCTTTACTTGGATGTGTAGTATCGAAAATCAAATCGGTGGTCAGATGGATAAATTTCTGGGCATTTGGATCGTCTTCATCTTCTGTTTTTGCATGGATAGTAGGAGTGATTTGAATGGTGATTCCATATTCTTCTCTTGAGTAGGAATCTTTGAGCCTAGTAGCTTTTGTCGTATCGATTTCTACAATACCTGTATTGATTGAGATCTGTTCAACGATGGCAATTTTTGCAGCTGTTTGGTTGACGGTGGTGACCGTAGGGTTGGCATTGATACGAATATCTTCTTGGGCAAGCAAAAAGTTATAGGCAAGGTCATACGCAGGGATGCCGCCATGTTTATGCCGAGAGATAAGAAACTGCAAAATACCCTTTTGATCTGCGCCGTCATCGCGATCTCGATTGCGCTTGTGCTTTCTTCCATCATGTCTGCTGCCATGTGAATTCCAGATCAAACTGCGGACATGCTTGTCGGAGGCTGCTTGGCCCATTTTCAACAAGTTGAGGCCAAAGCTGTTGTTATCAAGAATGCGCTTTTCAAATAGCAGTACATCGATTTGTACCATTTTCTTTGGCACATCCAGCTTTTTCAAGAGCTCTCGCAATTTCGGGAGCACGTAAGACTCGACAACCATCACTAAGGAATTTGTTTTTGAGTCGACAATGAAGTTTTCGCTTTTCTCCATTGGCTTGCTTGTATTCAAATCTGAAGGCTGGCGGATTTTTGGAGCCTGTACAATGAGGTGACTGCTTGATTCATGTATAGGCTTGATTTCCACTACTTCAGGTCTTTCGCCCATGCGCGGCTTTTTGCCTTTGATAGCAAACGCATCCGGCATAGAAATCATTTTGGTATAGACCTGACTGAGTACATTTGCAAGTTCTTCTGCTTCAGAATGTTTGCATGCATACCAGTAGATTGTTTTATCTTGCACTTCTCCAATACGGTTTTCAATCTCCTGGATGATTGAGCACGCCTTTTCAATTTGCTCATGCTTGCCGATTAAGAAGAGTGATTGTGCCGGATAGTTGAGGGTGATGATACGAAAGCCTCCGCCTCCATTGTTGTCTGGAGACATATAGGGCATATGTTTTTCTCCACCTCTGCCTCTGCCTCCACCGGGAGTTGCGCCTTCCATTTTGGATCCATCTCCTTCGAAGAGCGCTTGCAAGATTTTGGCCATTTCATCACTCTGCGCTTTTTGCAAAGCTACAAGTCGATACTCTTGCATCAGCTTGGGCTGAGAGATAAAGTCATACATTTTGATCATCTCTTTGATCTCTCTCACAATCCCAACCAGAACAATAGTATTGCTCATCACCTGTATGCTCATCTGCTCTTGAGGAGTAAATTTATCGAGGAATTGGAAAATGCGTCGCAGTTCTGTTGCAGGTGGCTGCAGGACAAAGCAGATACGCGCTTCAGGATCCAGCAGTTGCAGCTCTTGGATATTGTCAGTAATAGCTGCAAGGGACGCGGGATAGAGGCGTAAAAAGAAGAGCTGACGTAGCAGCGGATTGAGCTGCTTAATTCCAATTCCATAGTTGGTCAAAATAAGCTCTAACATATCGTTCCACAGAGCTTTTGGGACTGACAGTTGTGAGCTGATATGAATTTTTATTGCAGCGATATCTGGAGGAATCAAATAGATGTAGTCGCAGGAGCCATAATCGATTACAAGCTGGCCGATCGTTGTGTCTGGTTGATGCCATAGGCCTTCTATATCTTGCGCAATACTTTGTTCTGAGACGGCCTTCCATTTTTCTTCAAGTACGTTGATTTCTGTACGTAAGAGGGTAATTTGCGCCATCTTTTCTTTAAAAAGAGCCTCGGACAGCCCCGAAGAGGAGGTATATTCTTCTTGGGTGCGAGTATACAGAGCATGCAACTGTTGCTTCTTTTCTTTTAAGGCGTTGTTGAGCTGCTGGAGATCATGGCTGCTCACACTAACTTGAGGAGAGGCTGCATTAGTGAGTGAGGCTCTCTTTTGTGAAATGCTAGCGCCAGAGAGCGGAGATACCAGTAGGCTAGTGAAGAAAAAAGTAAGTAGAGCCCCAGTCGATACAAACATCGTCGATACAAACATTAAAGATACCCCTTATCCTTATATTACACCATCATCATCATCGTCATCGATGTCAACGTCATATTCCTCATCGTCATCATCTGGAGACGAGAGATCCTCATCGTCATCATCTTCTTCGTCAAATTCATCTGTCTCATCCTCATCAGCATCAGAGGAGCGTTTCTTCTTTTTTCCATCCCAAGACTTGAAGAGAGTGATTTGCAATGGTAACTCTTGGGTGCGAGTTTCGTCAAATACTCTTGCAAGAAGTGTGGAGTCATTGCAAGTTTTGTCGACGCCCTCGAGTACAACAAGCACGCCTTTAAGAGAGCCTTTTATGAAACGATCAAGGGTCTGCACGTCATTGATTTTGATCCATTCCCCATTTGTGTACAAAAGCCAGTCATCATCTCTAAGGAGCATGCGAGATCCACCTACTTCGGCAATCCAGTCTTTGCGAGAGCGAGCGCCTACCAGTTTAATATCGAGTTTGTCAGTAGAAAATTTTCCGACAGGAGCCTTGTGCAGCTGTAGAGCAATCTTATGCTTGCCCGAAGGGTCCCAAATTTCAGTATGTATTGCCCTTTCGTCAATATCTTGTATGATGAGAAGGGGCTTATTCCGAGAGGCCTCGCCAAGCTCTACAGGATGCCATTGACCATCTACAAAGACAAAGCTTGAGCCTTTGGAGACAAAAAGAGAATAGACACTGCCATCGGGCTGTGTAAAGCTGATACGCTCTTTGCCAATGAGTTCTGGGTATTCTTCTTGTCCCAACAGCTCTAGGAAGATATCTTTGCCGCACCATTGCGCTTTTTGTTTGGACAGCAAAGAGGCGTCTACACGTGTGCCTTCAATATCCCACGCATATGCCGTCTGGGGCGCAGAAGGAAGGCGTCCCTGGGCAAGCAAGAAAGAGGCGCATTCTTGAGGCTCGGTAATCAAATTGCCTTCGGCATCTTTCATGAAAACAGCAATTTTTGCTTCTTTGGTTCCCAGGGGGTGTACTTCAATCCAGATATTTGTGGGAGCATTATTTGGACTAAAGAGCCATCTGACGCTATTATGCTTGTATTCATGTCTCAGATACAGAGGAGTTTGAGGAGCTATTGAGGCTGGTATGGGCTCTCCTCGAATGCCGATCTGGACCAGGGATCCGGCTTGAGAGATGTCGGGACGGTGATTAGATCCGTAATATCCAAGAGTTGTTTTGAGATCCGGCAGTCTTGGTGTAAGAGACTTCTGCTGCAGCTGCAGAAAGGGGCTGCTAATTGTATCTTGAGCTGGGTTTTCATTTTCCGGGGCAAAACTAAAGGGCAAAGAAGCTTTTTTGCGAGGAAGCGGAGCAGGAATATCGGCGGAAATCGGAGTCGAATATTGGAAAACAGCAATCGCCGATATAGCTATTAAGCAGCTAAGTAAGAATAGGTTAAGGCATCGGATAGCAAACGGTTGTAGCTTCATATTATTTCAAATTGTTGACAAAAAGAGAATGATGTATGAAAAAAGAAAAAAATTCAATTGAATAAAGAGGTGTATTCATGACCCAGCCTGCACGTGGCCCAGAAAAGCCAACTCCAGAGAGCTTTATCAATTTCATCACAACACACAAATGGGAAAGCATCTCCTATGTACTGCTGTTTGTTGGATTGATTCTGACCTTTTTTTATCCTTTAATAGGAGGAGCTTTGGTGGGGTTGATTTTCGGCATCTCCTTTGCCCCTCAAATCCATGAAAGGGTGGAGACGTTTAAAGAATTTATTCATGTAGAAGGGATCTTTCGTAGCTTTATAGTGATTGTTGCACTGTTGACATTATTGATCCTAGCATTTGGATGGTGTGCTGGTGCTGTAGTCGGCGCTTACATAAGACCCTACTTGCCAAAATTTTAAAACCAAGTGACAGGGTGTTATTTATATTGAACAGCACCCTCTCACTCTTTATATAGCGAGAAAAGTCAGCCCTCTTTTACTATATCCTCACTATTTTGTGGGAGATTATATGACCTGTTTTATTGGCACAGTTATTGGAACAATACCGACATATGCTTTTAACTCTTCCGAAGAAATTGGAAAAGCTGTGTCTAACCTTGCTAAGACAACAAAAATCCTAGAGCAGTGTCTAAAAGGGATACCTCTTTTAAAGGAAGAAAAGCAAGTGTTTGCTGGCTCTTTTGCGGGGATTGCAAATATTCTGGAGACTATTCGCCTCGTTCGAGTGATTGGCGAGTTAGAGGATAATCCGGTGACAAATGTATCTCAAATCACCTCTTTGTTTGACAGAAGCCAAGAGGATCACGATGATCTTTACCAATAATGATTTATGATTTCTACGGCAGCTATAGATGAGCTGCGCGCGTGGTTTTTAGAAAACCGCCGGCTTTTGCCTTGGCGAGGCAATCCATCCCCTTACCAAGTATGGGTCTCTGAGGTGATGCTTCAGCAGACGCAGGCGTCGCGTGTCTGCCTATTTTATCAGCGCTGGATGGAGCGTTTTCCCACGATTGAAGCACTAGCCTTGGCATCAGAAGAAGAGGTGTTGAAATATTGGGAAGGTCTGGGATACTACTCTCGCGCCAAAGCGTTGCATCAGGCAGCGCAAGAGTTGACAAAAAATTTTCAGGCAGCGCTTCCGAGCTGTGAGCAGCAGCTTCTTTCTGTAAAAGGCATTGGTCCCTACACGAGTGCAGCTATTGCCGCTTTTGCCTTTCATCAAAAAACAGCAGCTGTGGATGGCAATGTAGTAAGGGTCCTCACTCGACTCTTTGCTATTAGCGATGACATAAGCAAACCACGTGTCCAGCGGCAGCTCAGAGCCCTTGCCAATACATTACTTCCTGATCATGAACCATGGGTCATTGCAGAGGCGCTGATAGAACTTGGCGCCTGCGTCTGCCGCCCGAAACCAGAGTGTGCCGGCTGCCCGATGCAATCTGTATGCAAAGGCTATCAAAATAACCAGCAGCAACAGCTGCCTTTTTCTTCTCGTAAAACCAAGTATGAATCTCTTTTTCGCGAAGTAGCCGTCATCAGGCGTGGCGATCACTTTCTCTTGCGCCAAGGCAAAGCAGGGCAGGCGTGTGCCGGCCTGTTTGAATTTCCCTATTTTGAGTGCGCGGCAAGTGGCCTGAGTAGTGATGTCGTCATCGAAAAAATCAGAGAAGGGCTTGGCCTGCAGGTGCAATTTTGCTCAGTTTTAGACGAAGAAAACCACTCATTTACAAGGTTTCGCGTCACTCTCTATCCGAAGCTATTTGATGCCACACAGGAGCGCGTACGTGATGCTGTGTGGTATTCTCGAAAAGAGATTGAAAAGCTTACTTTTTCATCTGGGCATAAAAGAATATTAGAGGATATGTTGCAATTTGTATGACAACATTATTTGACCCATTTACTTCCAGAGCGCTCTGCCTGTCCAATCGGATTGTGATGGCGCCTATGACGCGCAATCATTCCAAAGGGCATATCCCTGGGGATGATGTTGCTCAGTATTATCGACGGCGTGCAGAGGCAGGCGTTGGCCTCATTATTACGGAAGGTACTGTTGTAGGGCATAAGGCAGCTCACGGCTATCCTGATGTGCCAAGTTTTTATGGCAGCGCTCCTCTTGAAGGATGGCGCCATGTCGTAGAAGAAGTGCACGCGGCAGGGGGCAAAATTTTTCCTCAGCTCTGGCATGTGGGGTCTGTACGCCAAAGCCATCAATGTACAACTACTGGAGTCGACACTTCCAAAAAAGAGTGCTGCTGTGAAACTAATGTGCCAGGCTATGGACCCTCGCCAGTCGCCCACCCAGCGATTCCTGGAGCAGATGTGCCACATGAAATGACACATCAAGATATTCAGGAGGTAATAGATGCTTTTGCCAAGGCAGCCTTAGAGGCAAAAAATCTTGGGTTTGACGGCGTAGAAATTCATGGTGCTCATGGATATCTCATCGATCAATTCTTCTGGGAGTACACAAACAAACGAACAGATCAATATGGTGGAAAAAGCGCAGCAGAGCGGACCCATTTTGCTGTGCAGGTCATAAAAGCCGTGCGAAAAAGCGTCGGCCCCACTTTCCCAATCGACTTTCGCTTTTCTCAATGGAAGATGGGTGCATACGAGGCAAAGCTGGTGCAGACACCGCAGGAGCTCGAGGCTTTTTTAAAGCCTCTTGTAGAGGCTGGTGTCGACTTGTTTCATTGCAGTACACGCAGATTTTGGGAGCCTGAATTTGCAGGCTCACCACTGAACCTTGCTGGCTGGACAAAAAAAATTACGGGCAAGCCAACTATCACAGTAGGCTCTATTGGGCTAGATGTCGATTTTATCAACAGCATGCAAAAGCAGACTGTGTGCCCCACGGCAAGCACTCACTGGAACCGGTTACTTCAAGGTCTTTACGACCAAGAATTTGACCTTATCGCTATCGGAAGAGCGCTTTTGGCAGATCCGCTATGGCCAAAAAAAGTGCGCGAAAATCGCATGCAGGAACTTACGGCTTTTTCTCAAGAGGCTCTGAAGAAGCTTTATTAATTTCTTGCAGTTTTAGGTATTTGTAGTACGCCGTATGCGCATTATAGAGCGAAATAATGAATCCCTCTGCACCTAGCAAGAATCCCTTTTTCAAGACATAACTCTTGAAGAAGGCAAAAGCGGCATGTCCAAGGGCATGAACAAGCGAGGAAGACCTCTTGCCTCGATATTGCTCGGCAAAGAGCGAGGAGTAGCGTTGCATTTTGTCGAGAAAGTCGCTGATAGAGGCGTAAGGGTAGTGCTCCACATGCCCTTTTAGATGGACACACGAGAGATTGTCGCGGATGATCGATTCATGGACGTGTGCATCAGAAAAGCGGGTGATGCTACGATTGTAGAGTCTGACAGGCCTGTCTGGATACCATCCGCACCCCTTAATAAATTTGCCGCGAAAAAAATTATGGCGATTAATGGTGTAGACACTCGTTTTGTCTAATGGTAAGGAAAGAATTTCTTCAACAAGCTCAGGCGTTGCAATTTCATCGCCATCTATCGATAAAATCCAGTCGTGTGTGGCAAGACTGGATAACAGATTATGAGAAGGGCCAAAGCCAAGAAATGGACTTTCATGAATGACCACATTGGGAAACTGACGAGCAATCTCTATACTTCTATCTGAAGAGCCTGTATCTAAAATCACTACTTCATCAAAGCGGCAAAGAGCCTGCAGCACCATTTGGAGATATCGTTCGCCATTTTTTACTAAAATTGTGACGCTAATCATGAATTTGGCACCGTCCGTTTTTCGACATCATCAGCGATGAGTACTGTAAATGTTGATCCTTGCCCTAAGACCGACTCAGCATACACTTTGCCAAAATGCTTTTCTACAATAGTCTCCACAATAGAAAGACCAAGACCTGAGCCTCCATGCTTTTTAGACTCAGTCTTATTAACCCGGTAAAATCGTTGGAAGACATTTTCCAAATCCTGTTTTGGAATGCCAATTCCATTGTCGCTGATGCGTAGCTGGATGTAGGAAGGAATCTTTTCTATGCTAATGGCAATCTCAGGATCTTGCTTGCTATATTTGGCAGCATTATCCAATAGATTCATGATAGCTACTTCCAAAAGGTCGGAATCTGCAAAGAGGTCGTAGCGCCTATCTACTTCATAGTTCATCGACACATGTACGTGGGGGTATAGGCTAAGAAGGGTGTTTTTGCATGTCTTTGTAAGATCTAACAGATCGCAAGTAGCAAGCCTTGAAGAGGGCAAGTTTTCAATATCGGCAAGTGTCAAGAGATTACGGATAATTTTGGTCATTCGATGGCAGTTTTTCACAATTTTATTGACGATGTCCGCGATGGTCTCTTTTGGAAGGTCTGGGTTGTCCTCAAGCATTTCTGCAAAGCCCCGAATGATGGTGATGGGGGTTTTAAGCTCGTGAGAGGCATTGGCAATAAAATTTTGCCTCATTTGCAGGATTTTGTAATGAATGGATTTGTCTTGAAGAATTAAAATAACGCCGCGGTGGCGCTCTTTGGGATAGGCTCTAGAGGCTCTTGGAGAGGCGACAACGTTGAGATAGCACTTTTTATCATAGAGAGAAATTTCTATTGCATCGTTGACAACTTGCGAGCTTGAGCGGCAGCGTTCGAGCAGCTCAAAGAGTTTCGGATGTGCTGTCTTTGGGAAGAATTGGCCTGCGGGGCTCTTATCGAGGCCCAAGAAGGAAATTGCCATGCTATTGGCATATGAAATGCACATCTCCTGATCGACGGCGAGCACTCCCTCTCCAAGGGCTTCCAGGATGGCCTCTTTCTCATTTCTTTCGTTAGTCAAGGACTGAATATGGCTTTTGACTCTTTCCGACAGGGAATTTAAAGTGCTGGCAAGTTGAGAAAATTCGTCTTGGGAGTCTCTTTTGAGCACAATTTCAGAAATATGTGGAATTTTGCCTTGTTGGTAGGGTTTGATTGCTTCAATAATCTGTTCAATCGGATGTGTCAGGCGATTTACTACAAGCCCCGTCATGACACTAAAGAGGATGAGGATCACAGAAGAAAAGAGTGCAAATCCTAACTTGAAGTTATGACGAAGCTCTTGGATATACTCGTGAGGAAAGGCGATACGAAGCACGTATGTTCTTCCTTGAAATTGAAAGCTTTTGGCTAGATAGATGAGCTTCTGATCAAGCAGTTGAGAGAACTCTTCGGCATAGCCGGTGCCGTGTTCAAGGGCCTGCTTGACTTCAGGGTAAGAGGCGTCTTTTAATGGGAAGAAGAGCGGTTTAACGAGGCTTCTAATGTGTGAGTCATAGAGGACCTGCTGTTTGTCATCAAGTATTGCGATTCGGTAGAAAATGAAAGGGCGCTGGCTTTTGACTGTCTGAATCAGGCCTACTTCATCTTGCGCTTTTGCCAGTTTGGAGATGATTTCATCGGCGCTTTTATTCATCGAGTGAAAGACGATGTTTTGGACGGAATTAGCAACAAAATGAAACATCAGTGCCAAAAAGAGGAGCAGCAGGATGAGGTAGCTAAAAACAAATTTTTTACGGAAACTGGCAGCTGAGAGAAATGCTTTCATATAAATATATACGAAGTGAGTCTTGATGGACTCGAACCATCGACCCCCTCATTAAAAGTGAGGTGCTCTAACCACTGAGCTAAAGACTCAAATGACCCCAAGGGGATTCGAACCCCTGTTATCGGAATGAAAATCCGGTGTCCTAGACCTGGCTAGACGATGGGGCCTAAAACAAGGTGTAAATTACACCTAAATAGGCAAAAAGTGCACTTAAGTGTAGTGTAGTTGAGGATTTTCGGCAATACAAAATCCTGAATATCTCATCAAAATCTGGTTTTTTATGCAGGCCTTTCGATAGTATAATGTGAACGTTTTTTGGGAGTATTTCGATGTCCTGCTTTTCTGTCACTTCAAGTTCCACACACACTTCCGATGCGCAGATAGTGCGCCGTGTTGCCGCTGCATCAGACCTTCGTGCAGACCACCCTGAATTTGACTTTCATGACTCAGGGTTGCAGTCGATTCCTGATTTGCTACTGACATGGACTCATGCAAAGGCCTTGAAGTTTAGGGATAACCCATTATCGCTGCTGCCGCCATGGATAAACAGATTTGCTTCTTTGAGGGAACTCGATCTTCGCAAAACCAATATTTCAAGTTTACCAAATGAAATAGGAGATCTTTCACAGCTGCAGAAGCTTCAGCTTCCTAGCGGGGTGAAATCTCTTCCCAGTACTGTAAAAAAGATGAAGCGATTGCAGATCTTAGCTCTTTATCACTTCCCAGCTACTGATCAGGCTATTGTATGTCAATTGACAGCGTTACGTGTGCTTGAAATAAGAGGCTGTGAGAGTACAACTTTTCCTCAGGAATTTGGAGATCTTACAGAAATGCAAGAGTTGATTCTCTGGAATTGCCGGCTTCAGGTTATTCCTAAGGAGATTGACAATTTTAAACACCTGGAAAAACTTATTCTTGATTTTACCCCAATTAGTGGCTGCGAGTCCCGTCTACTTGGATTGTATAATTTACGCTCTCTTTCCATACGATATGCCAACATCACCCAATTGCCGACTGCTTTTACGCATTTGATAGGACTAGAAGTACTTAACCTTGCTGGAAATAAAATCACAGAGTGGCCCAAAGAATTTTGCAAGTTTGATCGTTTGCAGCAGCTAGATGTAAGCGAAAACCCTTTGCAAAAACTTCCTGAGGAAATTAGCCAATTGCAAGCTCTTACAACACTTGCCCTTGATGCAACTCAGCTGCAGGCATTGCCAGATGCATTGACGAGCCTTCCTCATATTCGGGAGGTAACAGCTGCTCGCACCCCGCTACAAGAAGTGTCTGCGAAGATTCTGGCCTATTTTACCGGAGAGCGGCAATTGCGTGTATCTTCGGAGCTGGTACGGAAGATATGTCAAGAAAAGAGGCGCACTTGTAAAGGACTTCTGTAAGACAGAAAATCTTCAATACATAAAATCTTCAATACAGAAAATTTTCGGGCAGTGAAGGTTCATATCGATAAAAAAGGTCATTGAAGGCTGCGCCCACTCGATGAGGAAATGGCAGCTGATCAAGTTTTGTGTCACACTTGATTTCGCCTTTATCATCGTAGGCAAGAATGTGAGATGATACCAAGCAAAGCAAGGCAAAAGCTAGCTGCAGACCCCTCATATGCGCCTCCTCAAGGAAAAAGGCTACAGATTTGGCTGCCTAACAGGTCAGCAAATCTGTAGGTTTTTTACCTGAAAGCTTGGCCGCAAACTTATATCGTGGAGATCTCTTTTTCCTTGGCGGCGCACACGTCGTCGATCATCCGGCACGCATTGTCCGTAGCCGTCTGAATCTCTTTTTCCATCCGCTTCACATCATCTTCAGGAATATGTCCATCCGCTTTCTTCTTCTTCAAAACCTCATTTTGGTCCCGTCGAATATTACGTACAGCCACTTTACTCTCTTCGCGCTTCTTATGGCACTGGCCAATAAGCTCTTTACGGCGATCTTGCGTCAATTCCGGAAAAAGCACGCGAATAGTTTTCCCTTCCACAACAGTCCTCAGGCCTAAATTTGCCTTATCTATCGCTTTTGCAATGGGACCTGCATTGACAGGATCAAATGGATTGATGACGAGCTGACGTGATTCTGGAGATGTAATTGTACCAAGCTCCTTGAGCTTCATTTGCGAGCCATACACTTCCACAGTCACCGGCTCTATAAGAGCTGCCGTTGCGCGCCCAGCACGCAATCCTTTCAACTCTTCCTTAAGATGATCGATCTGTGCATTCATTCGTGATTTTGTTTCTTGCAGAACATCGTGAGCCATCAGCTTCTATCCTCAAAAGACAAAAGTGCCAAGATTTTTACT
>CAYOTQ010000004.1:0-19586 GCA_964406915.1 uncultured bacterium | reverse complement strand
AGACCGCAGAGAAGTATTTCACCCGCTGAAAAACAGCTCTGGTGAATACGGTCCTGAATCTGTGCAAAGAGCTCTTTATGAAAAAGATCGGAGGCGATATGCAGCTCTCTTTGGCAAGGAGCCTCCTGCCGATCAGCCTTTAGAACTCGATATGCAAATGTACTATAGCTCTTGTGTGTAAACAGTCTCTTAAGAAATCCCTATTGATCACTGTGAAGCATCTGGCTTTGTTCTTACATGTTCGCGCAAGCCTCCAAGAATCAAATTGACAACGGCCGAAGTATCCGCCCCGCCAGGGATAATCACATCTGCATACTGCTTTGTGGGCTCTACAAATTGCATATGCATGGGCTTGACTGTCAGCAAATACTGCTGCTGTACGCTGGCAAAATCACGTCCTCGTTCATTGATGTCTCTTTCAATACGGCGCAAGAGCCGTAAATCATCGTCTGTCTTCACGTACACCTTTAAATCACACAAGTCTCTCATTTTTTCTTCTGCCAGAACTAAAATACCTTCGACAATGATGATGTCGGCCGGTTGAACCAACTTTGTTTCCTTCTTTCTTGTGTGTGTTTTGAAATCATAGATAGGCTTTTGAATTGGCTGTCCTTTTCTAAGGAGGGCTATATCATGACAAAACCGATCAAAATCAATGGAATCCGGATGATCAAAGTTTGTCTTGGCTCGTTCTGTTGCCGGAAGATGTGACAGATCTTTATAATAGCAGTCTTCTTCGATCAGAACCACATGGGCAGACAGAGAAGAGGCCAATGTTTGCGCAAGTGTTGTTTTTCCAGAACCAGATCCCCCGGCAATGCCGATTGTGATGGGGTTAGCTGCGAAACATAGTGCAGGTAAAAAAGTAAGCATAAGAGATATAACATTACGACAAAGCACCTGAATCCTCCAGTTTTCGCCAGACCATACTCAAAGCAAGAATTAGTGACAAATCTGAACTTTTGCATTGACACTCGAGGGTGCATCAAGACATACTTTTAACCTCAGCTTTGTGTATTTTCTCTCAAGCTAATACAGAGAGAAACATCCAAAGTTCGGGTTTTTACACTAATAAAGAGAACATGAGATGAAAATAGCGTATTTGGGAGCTGGGACATGGGGATTTTGCCTGTCGAGGCTGCTTGCTGAAAAAGGCTTTACTGTTGTCTGCTGGTCAATTGATTCTGTGCTTGTAGAGACCTTGAACCGCACAAGAGAACACCCTCTTCTTTCAGGTCGCCCAATTGCCGCCTCTGCTCTCTTTACCTCGGACCTCAAAGAAGCGCTGAATGGTGCCGATCTGATCGTAGAATCTGTCACTTCTGCCGGCATTCGTCCTGTCTTTGAACAGGTCAAGGCATGTGGCATTCCTCAGGTGCCTATCGTGATCACCTCTAAGGGCATCGAACAAAAATCTGGCCTCATTCTTCCGGAAGTGATTATTTCTGTATTAGGAGAAGCATACCGATCTTGCCTGGCCCTCATTAGCGGGCCCAGCTTTGCTGAAGAGGTGAGTAAGCAACTGCCAACCTCTGTCGTGTGCGGTGCCTACTCTCCGGATGTTGCCCGTCTAGTATCAGATACTTTCTCGACGCCCTTTTTACGCGTCTATCCAAATAGTGATATCAAAGGCGTAGCCCTTGGCGGCTCTCTGAAAAACGTCATCGCAATTGCATGCGGCATTTGTGATGGCCTGAACTTAGGCACTGGCGCCAAAGCAACGCTGATGACTCGCGGCCTGCATGAAATTGCAAAGCTAGTCCGCCTGCAAGAGTGTCGTCCAGAGACGCTCTACGGCCTTTCTGGCATGGGGGATTTATTTTTGACCTGCTCTTCTTCTACGAGCAGGAACTATCGCTTTGGAAAGCTGCTCAGTGAGGGGCTCTCGGCTCAAGAAGCCAAAGCACGTATTCAGATGGTAGTGGAAGGTGCATATACCTGCGTATCCGCACTGGAAATTAGCCGAAAGACAGGGGTGGCGATGCCAATCATGGAAGCTGTCATGCAAATCATCAATGGGACTATCACGCCAAGAGACGCTGTCTCCCTGCTCATGCAGCGCAGCATCAAAGAAGAACCCCTTTAACGCCCTATAAACCCAAGTGACCACCATCCGCCGCAAGAGGGGGTGAGCGAGATGCCAAAGATGTGAATTCTTTGCGACAAGCCAAGGATGTATCCTTGGCGCGGAGCAAAAATTCACAGATTTGGACATCGCAGCCAGCCCCTCTCGGCAGATGGCGGTCACTTGGGTTATAAAGAAAGATTTTTTGTGAGATGAGCAACATCGATGATATGACTTTCTAAACATCCTCTTAGAGCGTCACCAATACGACGCTCTATTTAGCTGAATTTACGGATAGGTTCAAGGTATAACCATGAAATCCAGGTTATACAGTTGGCCATTGCTCCAGTTTCTGGATAGTCTGAGGATGTAACTTAAATTCTCGTGCGCCAGCAATCAATTTGTCTAAATAAACCTTAGATGGCTTGCATTGATCATCAACTTTAGATGGATGGGCAATATAGACAACGGCTGTTTCCATTTTTTGTGTTGCACCAACTTCTACAGTCACTATTTCTCTCGTATAATGACCGGTTGTTACCCCTTCGTATAAATCCAATACCTGTAAGTGTTGTTCGCCTAATTGATAAACGACCCCTTCAACTTGAGAGTTTATTTTGGATGTAATATTTGCATACCCCTCAAAATCCGATAGTTTTGAATTCGTATTTTTCTTAGAAAAGTCGCGTTCATAATTTTGCAAAACACCCTTTCCTAAGTAAGTGATCTTTTCTAACGTTACACTCTCTGAAGACCACTGCCCTCGTTCCTTAAGTATACGCGGTCCGTCTACAAATCTTTGTTCCATTTGTTGCGAAAGCATATTCGACCCATATGCAAAATAGAGATAATTATGTGTTGACACCGTCATTTTACACTCCTGCTAATTATGTTTAGTAACAGTTTAAAATTGTAACACAAACTCGAGATATTAAAATAGATTTGAAATTAAGCCCCAAGCAACCACCAATTCTTCATTTACCATTCAAATGAAGAATTGGCGGTTGCTTGGAGTTAAGAGTCTCTAAAATCAGAGTACTAGACAAGCAACTGTTTTCGATGTATATAGCACAATAATCTTTCATGTGGAATCAGCATGTTACGTATAGTCACCAGCGAGGAGATGCAGCAGATCGAAAAACGGGCAGAAAGCTCTGGCCTGACGCAAGAGATGCTCATGGAAGAGGCCGGCAAACAGATCGAAGCTTTCATCGTAGACTTTGTCACCTCACACTCTCTTGCCAAAAAAGCCTATATCCTAGCTGGCAAAGGCAATAATGGAGGCGATGCCTATGTAGTCGCAAGGCGCCTCCTTCAACAAGGCTTTACTGTGCAAGCACTCCAGGTACTCCCACTAGAGCCAACCTCACTTTGTAGAAAACAGCGAAGACGCTTTGAAGCAAGAGGTGGCAAGGTAGTCGAGCTTGTAAATGACCTTGTACACGATCTTCCATCTTTGCCAAAAGAGGGCGTTCTTATTGACGGGATTTTTGGCACAGGCTGTCGAGGAGCTATAGAGCCAAAGATAGCAGCCGTCATTGAGGCTGCCAACCTCTCCAAGCTGCCAATTATTGCAATTGATATCCCCTCAGGACTCAACGCCTCAACAGGAAAAATAGAGACGATCTCCTGCCGGACAACATGTACACTAGCCCTAGAATTTCCTAAAATAGGTTATTTCTTAGAAGATGGGTATAACGTTGTAGGCAAAATTTCGATTTTGCCAATTGGCCTTGCGCCGCACGCGCAAGAGACTGATATACGGATACAGCTGCTACAAGAAAGTGATGTAGAGTGCCTCTTACCCACGATTGTGCGCAATCGACACAAATATAGCGCCGGACATGTTGTTGGCTTTGCTGGCTCTCATGGCATGGCGGGCGCCAGCCTTCTTGCCAGCCAGGGAGCCATGCGCTCTGGTGCCGGGATCGTCCACTTACTTTATCCTGAAGAGCACAGTTATGAATTTATGGGACCACCTCTCGAAATTGTGCGCGTCCCATATCAGAGACAAGAAATAGACATTATTCGCAAATGGATCAGCCAGGGATCCAGTTGCTTTGTAGGCCCTGGACTTGGACCACAAAAGGAGATGCTCAACACTCTTTGGTCACAATTACACGAGCAAAAAGCAGTGATCGATGCCGATGCTCTCAACTGGCTTGCCGAACGCTCTGACCAGTACCTCTTGCCACAGGCAATCCTGACCCCCCATCGAGGAGAGATGCAGCGGCTGCTGAAAAAAGAGAAAGCAGCCTCCCTAAACCAAGAATTTCTTCTTGCCTGCCAAGAGTTTGCAGCAACACATAACACCCAGCTGCTACTCAAGGGAGCGCCCACATTTTTGTTTGTCAAAGACCGTCCGCCTGCGGTGCTCACCTGGGGAGATCCAGGCATGGCCACCGCCGGATCAGGGGATGTGCTGACAGGCATTCTCGCCGCACTTTTAGCTCAAAAGCTAACTCCAGAAAATGCCATGTACTTAGGAGCTTTTCTACATGCTAAAGCAGGAGAGCTTGCCGCTCAAGAAGAGACCTCCTTTGGGATGATCGCCTCTTCCATCATCAACAAACTGCCAGCAGCCTTCCAGTATTTACTCAGGAGATCTCCCATATGGCAATGATTTCAGATGATGCCTTCAAGACAAGCTGCAGAGCCCTTCACGACTACGCCTCCTTCCGACATAAATCTCCCAATCATGATGCCAAGCTGGTCTTAAAAGTAGAGCAACAGGGAGATGAAACCGTCCTTCGCGCCACATCAGTCACTTCTATGTCATTGCTGGATAAAATTATCCACTTCCTTGGCTTTGGAAGCTTCCAACTCAGACATGTAGTCAATTTCATTGAGTCACAGTCGTTTCGGGACAAACTCAATATAACTTCTTTATCAGAAGAAGAGCGTCGGCATCTACACGCCGCCCTCTTCTCTCTTGACAGAACCATAAAAAAATACAACGCGCATCATTGCTGCTTTTCTGTTGAGACCCAAGAGCCTCTGGCAAAAATGTTTCAAACACTGCTTTCACTAACGCCGATCTCTGCTGACAAACTACCCCAGTATGTACTCAATCCTATCTGCCAAGAGGGATCTGAACTTTTTGCCTTTGAAGAAGCGCTCAATCGCGGCATAGTATCAGGAGCTGTCCGTGTTACCAAAGAGGGCAAAATCATTGGCCTTGCCAATATCGCTCGGCTGCCTGCCAAAGCGAGCGCGACACTAAAGGCCCAGTACTCACAAATCAAAAATCGCGCCTTTGTATTCCAACAGATTCGCAACCTGCAGGCACTCACTGCTCCCACTTATGGCGAGCAATTCCTGAAGATCCTCTGTGAAGAAAGAGGGATAGCCCTCCCTTCTTCGGTCCACTTTGCTGCCGCACAGGCAAATGTCTTAAAACAGCTCCTTGATGCAGATAGCTCCCTCGGCACCTTGCAGAGCGAAAAATTCTCCTCTATTGCAGACATTGTCACCAATTGCAAACGGGTGGCTATGTTGGGCGCTTGCGACCTCCCCTTGGAGGAAACTACCAGCTACCTGACAGCCTGGCAACAGTCGGAGACAGTCAAGAATCAGCTCTCAAAGGCCCGATCACATGTACTTGATATCATTAAAGAAGATATTCACAGTCTCTTCTTGCCTCCTTTGCTTCGAGATAGACTGCTTGCAACCGCAAAAAGAGTAACAAACAGCACTCTGGAAACAGCTATAGAGGCCATTTATAATACCACGATCCGTCAGTTTGCCAAGGGATCGCTTTCCCTACAGGCATACACCCAAGAGATGACTGGGACAACAAGAGAGATAGACTTTGCACAAACAGCGCTTGCCGATCTGAGACAAAATCCAGATTGGATTGCAAGGCTGGCGTTTCATAAAAAGTGGCACTCTTATGCTGTGCAGGAAATGGCTCAAGGCTTTTATGACCAAGGAGAAACTTTTGGAAGGGGAATTTGCTATGCTATTGCTCTCAGATGGACAATCGAAGAGATCAAAGGATTTGAATCGCTGTCTAAAGAAGAGCTCTTTAACAAGCTTGCTGTTGGAAAGACCTTTGCCAAGGATCGCTATACCCAAATTTTCTATCAAAAAGTGCGCGATAAAGCCAAGCTCTTCAAAATGGTTGGCATCAAAAAAGCCACTTCTGAATATCTAAACGATGATATTCTCCCAGAGAAGGAAGCTGTACAAAAAGCACTGAAAACAGTTGGAAAGAGGCTTTCTGCAAACAAACAATATAAAGGAGCTGCTGAGCTTGGCTTTTGGTGGTATGAGGAATCAGACAAGCAAACTGTTGGGCATGCAATTTCTGTTGTCTGCCATGAAAATAAACATAAGCCTGAGCTGTCTTGCTTTCGCTTTCATGATCCCAACTTTGGCTCTTACTCCTTTTCGTCAGCACAAGAGCTCTTCGACTGCCTCTCTGATTTGCTGACCATGATCTACTGCCCGGAAATCAAGCACATACAAGCTACCTATTTTGAATTATAGAGCAAATAGGGCACTTGCTGACCACATGACCTATTGCCGGACAAAATTGCCTGCCAAAATAGATCATCTGCAGATGCAGCCTGGTCCAGTCCTTCTCATCAAAGGCGAGTTTGAGATCTTTTTCTACACGAGAAATGCTCTTGGCTGAAGAGATTCCCCAGCGCCGTGCCAGACGATAGATATGAGTATCTACGGGAAAAGCCGGCTGTCCAAAGGCTTGGCAGCAGACGACAGAAGCTGTCTTATGTCCCACTCCCGGCAGCGCTTCAAGCGCCTCAAGTTCTCTAGGCACTTGACCTTCATAGCAGTCGAGCAGAATCTGGGACATATCCTTGATTGCAGTTGCCTTGCGTTCAGAAAGACCGCAAGGGCGGATGATTTCTTGAATTTGCTCATATGAAAGCGTGATCATCTGCTGAGGACTGTCTGCAAGAGCAAACAGTTTTGGTGTAATAGTATTGACTCTAGCATCCGTGCACCTGGCTGACAAAATCACTGCCACAAGAAGGGTATAGGGATCTTTATGCCGTAGAGGAATGGGCGGCTCTGGAAACAGGGCCTGCAGAATATGCTGGATTTGCTGGATTTTAGCTTTCGATGGCTTTTTCATTTTCCGATGCAAAATTTTGAAAAGACAGCTGTTAAAATATCTTCTGTAATATTCACTCCTATGATAGAGCCAAGGGCGATAAGTGCATGCCTCATGTCGTAGGAGACAAATTCTGCAGAAGAGGCTTCTTGCAGCCCTCCAATCACCCGTTTGCACGATGCCATGGCAGCCCCCAGCGCTTCTTTATGACGCAGCGAGGTGATGACCACTTCATCTCTTTGTCCTGCCGCCTCACGCCATATCAGCTCGTCAATCTTTGCTTGCAGCTCTTCAAGCCCAAGCCCAGTATGCGCCGACAGCTCCACCACATGTTCAAATGCAAGAGATGGCAACGGACGATAGTGCTGCAGGTCCGTCTTATTCCAGATCGCAATCGTTTTTTGAGGAGGAAGAAAGACATCCACTTCTGCATGAGGAGCAGTAGCATCAAGGACAAAGAGAATAATATCTGATCGCTGTATGGCAAGTTTGGAGCGGCGAATTCCCTCCTCTTCAATCACTTCCTCAGTATGGCGAATGCCCGCCGTATCTATCAGGCGCACATGCAGGCCGCCGAGTCTGAGGTCATCTTCGACAAGATCGCGCGTGGTGCCGGCAATAGGAGAGACGATAGCACGGTCCTTACCTAAAAGGGCATTCATCAGCGATGACTTGCCCACATTGGGACTTCCCACGAGACATATAGCAACACCCTCATGCATGATTTTTCCTACATGAAATGTCTTTTCCAGGTGCTCTATTTCCTCAATTACGCTCTGAAGTGTAGCAATAACCTCTTCTTGCGGGGCAAACTCAAGATCTTCTTCAGGAAAGTCAACCCACGCTTCCAAAATTGCAGCCACTTCGGTCAGTCTTTTTTGCCAGCCGACAACTTTTTTTGAAAGACGGCCCTCAAGCTGTTCGGATGCGCAGGCAAGGGCTTTTTCATTCTTTGCTCCAATTTTTGCCTGAATGGCTTCTGCCTGTGCCAGATCAATCTTGCCATTCAGAAAGGCCTTCATGCTAAACTCACCAGGCATGGCTGCCAATGCTCCGGCATGAATCGCTGCCTCCAGCACTTTTCTCGCAATCAGCGCGCCGCCATGGCAGTAAATTTCTACCGTGTCTTCGCCAGTAAAAGATTTTGGCGCACGCATCACACACACAAGGACGTCATCAATTTTTTCTCTACCAATAGTAAAAAGCGTTCCATAGTGCATGGTATGGCTCTGATACTTTTTTATTGGGCCAGAAAAAATTTGTGCCGCAACCGAAAGGGCTTCGTGTCCGCTGATACGAATAATGGCAACCCCACCATCACCTGGAGGCGTCGCAATTGCCGCCACCGTTTGGCCGGGAATGTAAGGACGATGAATAAATTCCATAAAATTATGCCAGTTAGTATAGTAGATTCTATATTTTTTTTGGAGTTTTTCGATGAAAAGGTATTCTTTATTACTTGCAATTTTTCTAACAGGAGCAGTTCTCCGAGCAGAGAAAATCGACACTCCAAAAGATGATGTTGCCAAGCTCAAGCAACTCATTGAGGCGACAGAAGAGACCCTGCACAAAGAAAAAAAGCTATTGGAACTGCTAGTGCAATACAAGCAAGCAGAGCTCTTGGCAATCAAAGATCCTGAAAATACAGACAACTTGCTTAAATTAGTACAGCTTGCCAAAGCAACCAACGACACGATTAAAGAGCTCTATCTTGAAGAGTATTTCTCCCCCCAGTTCCTCGAAGAGCTGAACAAGCTTGCACAAATTGCCACGAAGAAAACAATTCCTGCTCCAAAATAATGACTACTATTTTCTACATCAACCGTCAAACAGGACAGAAAGAAGAGGAAAAAGTCTTTGGAAAGCAGGCCATTTGCCTGTTGTATGGCAATACGTTTTCTGCAAAGACCGTGGGCTTCTTTCTTTTGCACTTCTTTGCAAAATGGCCATTTTTTGCAACCCTCTATGGCTGGATGCAAAAGATGCCATTTTCCAAGAAAAAGGTTCTTCCCTTCATTCAACGCTTTGAAATGGACACGAGTGAATTTGCAAGGCCGGCTGAGAGTTTTACATCGTTCAATGACTTTTTCATTCGTTCTTTGAAACCTGCATGCAGGCCTATTGATCAGGCAAAGGCGATCATCCCGGCAGATGGGAGATACACCTTTTTTTCCAAGATCGCTTCAAGTGATCGCTTTGATGTAAAAAACCGCACCTTTTGCCTGCAAAGCTTGCTTCGAGACGAACATGCAGAGCGCTATGATGGAGGAAGCCTTGTGATTGCGCGGCTCTGTCCTACAGATTGCCACCGCTTTTATTTTCCAATCAACTGCACTCCAGGAAAGACCAGAAATATCAATGGCAAGCTCTTCTCTGTAAACCCAATAGCGACTCGCGACAATCCCTGGATTTGGGGAGCAAATTTTCGCTGTGTGACGATGCTCTCTTCTGCTCATTTTGGGCAGGTAGCATTTTTAGAGGTAGGGGCCACAAATGTGGGCAGCATTGTGCAGACATACGCTCCAGGTGAGCCCGTGTCAAAGGGGCAAGAAAAGGGCTATTTTGAATTTGGCGGCTCTGCGTTGCTCATTTTGTTTGAAAAGGGGCGCATTACCTTCAGTGAGGACCTCCTAGAGCTAGGAAAAAGTGGCGACGAGATCCGCTGCCTGATAGGCCAGCCTATGGGCAATTAGCACTTTGTAAACATCCTGTTAACTCAAAAGCTCCATCTGCTGATAGCGGCGCATCATATCTCGAGCGTGGGCCGCATCTTCAAACCGCATCTCTTTTGCAGCCTTCCGCATTGCCTTTTCCCATGCCGCAATCTTCTTATGTACCTGTTCAAGAGAAAGATCTTCTATGTCATCTTGCACTTTTTTCTGCGATGTTGTGGCAGCAGGAATCTCTTGTGATCTGCCTTCTTCCATCACAGCAAGAAGGGTCGACTCTTTCTTCACTGTCTTTGGGACAATACCGCGTGCTTGATTGTACTCAGCCTGGAGCTTGCGTCTCTTTTCTGTAAGTGCGATCGTACGCACGATTGCCTCTGTCTGTACATCTGCATACATGATCACACGGCCGTCTGCATTGCGTGCTGCACGTCCACATGTCTGAATCAGTGAGGTTTCACTTCTCAAAAAGCCCTGTTTGTCAGCATCCAGTATTGCCACGAGCGAAACTTCAGGAATGTCCAGTCCCTCTCGAAGCAAGTTAATGCCGATAAGGACATCAAAAACCCCTATACGCAGCTCATGGATGATTTTTAGGCGATCGAGCGTTTCTATCTCTGAGTGGAGATACTGCGCCTTTACCCCTAAATCGACCAGATACTTTGTCAGCTCTTCTGCAAGCCGTTTTGTCAAGGTGGTGACTAGCACGCGAGCGCCATTTTTGGCTGCCTGATGAATTTCTGCCAGGCAATCGTCTACCTGAGTTGTCGCAGGACGCACTTCAATGATGGGATCCAACAGTCCTGTAGGACGTATGATCTGCTCTACAATCTCTCCTCCAGCCTCTCTCACTTCAAACTCTGCTGGTGTTGCCGAAACATAGATCACCTGGTTAATAAGCCGGGCAAACTCTTCAAACTGAAGAGGTCTATTGTCATAGGCGGAGGGCAGGCGAAAGCCAAAATCAACAAGAGAGGCTTTACGCGCCCGGTCTCCGTTGTACATCGCCCGGATTTGCGGCATAGTCTGATGCGACTCATCGACAAAAAGAAGCCAGTCCTGAGGAAAGTAGTCAACAAGGCAAGGAGGAGGCGATCCAGGCTCCCGACGACTAAAATGGCGGGAGTAGTTTTCGATGCCCTTACAAAAGCCAACTTCTCGGATCATCTCAAGATCATACATCGTCCTCTGATGAATACGCTGGCGCTCAACAAGCTTTTCTTGCTTCTCAAATGCCTCCATTTGCTCTGCCAGCTCCTGCTTGATGGTATCAATGGCAGACAGCCTCACTTCTTCTGGAGTGACATAGTGAGAGCTTGGGTAAATAACAATCTCTTTTAGATGGCGCCTGACTTTTCCCGTAAGAGGGTCAAACTCAGACAGACGTTCGATATCATTTCCAAAAAATTCCACGCGATAGGCGATATCTTCTTCATAGGCAGGAAAGATATCCAACACATCGCCGCGCACTCGAAAATTTGTCCTGGCAAAATCAAGATCATTTCGCGTGTACTGCATATCAACTAAATGCAAAAGCACGTCATCACGACGGCGAGTCTGACCACAGGCAAGTTGCAGCACCATATTTCTATAGTACTCAGGAGATCCAAGACCGTATATGCAAGAGACGGAAGCTACGATAATCACATCTCGCCTTTCAAGCAGCGAGCGCGTTGCACTCAGCCGCATCTTGTCAATCTTGTCATTGATCGCAAAATCTTTTTCGATATAGGTATCTGTTCGTGGAATATAGGCCTCTGGCTGGTAGTAGTCATAGTATGAGACAAAATATTCCACAGCGTTGGCGGGGAAAAAGCTCTGAAACTCTTGGTACAACTGGGCCGCTAGCGTCTTATTATGAGCAATGATAAGGGCAGGGCGCTGCAGGCGTGCAATGACGTTTGCCATGGTAAATGTCTTCCCTGAGCCAGTAATGCCAAGGAGCACTTGCGCCTTTTTACCATTTTGGACTTCTTGTACAAGCTTGTCGATAGCCTGAGGCTGGTCCCCACAGGGAGAAAAGGGAGTCGAAAGTTCAAACATAATAGATAGTATACGCTTCTTTAAGATTTATCTGTCTTGAAGATTTTCTTGTGAAAAAGCCATCCAAAACGTAAACTTGTTATTAAAGGAATTTTTTTGTGACTCAGAATCAACAGTCGCTCTTTACTCATTTCTTTTTTTTCTTTTGGTGGCAATAGCCACCACATCTCTCTTCGCGCCTACATCGTTTTTATCACGCAAGTTTTATAAGGATTATTTCAATGAGTAAAATTTTTGGAGCCACGCTTTTAATTGCTGGCTGTTGTATTGGAGCAGGGATGCTCGGGATTCCTGTCATGACGGGTCCCGCCGGATTTATTCCCTCTACCTATCTCTTTGTATTTGCCTGGGCATTTATGGTCCTGTGCGGATTTGTGCTTGTAGAAGTCGTCTTATCTTTCAACCGGCCTCATGTCAATTTGCTTACCATGACGCAAGAGACTTTGGGAAAGACAGGACGATTTGTTGCTAGCTTCTGTTTTATGTTTCTGTTTTATGCCATTATGATGGCCTACATCATTGCCAGCGCTGTTCTCATTTCGAGCTTTAGCGAGCGATTTTTTGGCCTGCCAATTCCATTTCTTCCTGCAAGTACGCTCTTTGTAGGTATTATGTACGCTATCATCGCTCGCGGGGTGCGGCTGGTAGACGGATTTAATCGAGCACTTATGCTTGGCCTCATCGTCTGCTATGGCCTTCTCGTCTGTTTTGGAATACCAGCTGTAGAAAGTGAAAATCTACAGAGACAAGACTGGAGCCTCGCGCTAGTGTCACTTCCTATTCTCGTCATCTCTTTTGGCTTTCATAATCTTATCCCCACACTTGCCACCTACTTGGACAGACAACCAGGAGCCTTGAAACTCGCTATCACTATAGGCAGCTTGATTCCTCTTGGCGCCTACCTGCTCTGGGAATATGTCATTTTAGGATTGGTTCCTGCAAGCAGCCTGTCTGAATGGATTGCTGCGCAAAATAGTGGAGAGCTTGTCACCCAGGTGCTTGCTGATCAAGTGGTGGGAGATGCGTCTTTCTCGCTGTTGGTGCGAGACCTTGCCAATGGCTTTGGCTTATTTGCAATTGCCACCTCATTTTTGCCGGTCTCTTTCAGCTTTTTAGACTTCTTGCGTGATGGAGCGCGTCAAAAAGGCTTTGACCCCTCTACTCCCATGCTTGCAGCGGCTGTGATCCTGCCGCCATGGATTGTCTCTCTCATAGACTCCCACCTCTTTTTGCAAGCGCTGAACTATGCAGGCGGCTTTTGTGCGGTTATCCTTTTTGGAATTTTGCCATGTCTGATGGCGTGGAAAAGGCAAAATATAGCGCACTACCAGCCCTATTTTGTTGCCTCGAAGAAGTCTCTTCTTCTCTACCTGTTGCTTATTTCCTGTTTCATTATGTATATACAACTTCAGAGTGCCTTATGAATAATCGTCTTCTTGGTGCTATTTTACTTATTGCAGGCACAACAATTGGTGCTGCCATGCTCGCTCTTCCTGTCAGCACAGGAAGAGCCGGATTTCTCCCATCACTTGTTGCTTTTTCTGTGATATGGGTCTACCTTACCTATGCGGCTCTTTGCGTCCTTGAAGTAGCCTTGAGCCTTCCAAAAGACAGCAACATCGTCACTATGGCCGAGCATACCCTTGGCTCTGCAGGAAAGTGGCTCAGCTCTGCTGCCTATCTTTTTTTGCTCTACGCCCTCAACACTGCCTATCTTTCTGCCACCATCTCCCTTTTTCAAGACATTACCTTTCAACTAACGGGATATCTTCCTCCAAAGATTCTCTGCGCCCTCCCACAGCTCGGCATCTTTTATCTGCTGCTACGAAAAGGCATTTCCATGATCGATACTATCAACCGTATTGGCATGATTGGACTCTTTTCCTGTTTTTCTGTGCTCATTCTTCTCTCTTTGCCACACATTGCACTCAGTAATTTGCAGGTGGTAGAATGGCAGTATCTTCTTCCCTCTCTCTCTATTGTCCTCACTGCATTTGGCTTTCATATTGTCAGTCCCAGCCTTGTCTCCTATCTTGATGGGAATGTACGGCAGCTAAAGACAGCTATTTTTGTTGGCAGCAGCGTCCCCTTTGTTGCCTATATTTTGTGGCAAATTGCCACACTAGGCATAGTACCTGCCACAGGACCTCGAAGCATTCAGACCGCCTATGAGACAGGAACTACAGGATCTCAACTTCTGGCGGTAGTGACAGACAATACTTTTGTCGCAGGTTTTGACGAGATGTTTGCATTTTGCGCGATTATCACCTCATTCTTGGGGGTCTCTATGAGCCTTTTTGACTTTCTTGTCGACGGGCTCAAACTACGCCCGCAATTTACTACGAGATGGAAGATCGGGGTTTTGGCCTTTCTACCACCTCTCTACTTTGCTCTTGCAGGCCAGCGTGTATTTCTCTCTGCTCTGGAATATGCAGGAGCTTTTGGCGTGGTCATTTTGCTGGCTCTTATCCCCACATGTATGGTGTGGAGAAAGCGCTACGTGCTGCATCTACCCTCAAAATATGAAGCACCTGGCGGCAAATGTACCCTCGCAGGATTCATGCTTCTTTCTCTGAGCTTTATTGCTCTTGAAATTTTACTTAAAATGGCACCGGTGTAACTTATGGAAAAAAAACGTCTTATCTCCGGAGATCGCCCTACAGGGCTTCTTCATCTCGGCCACTATGTGGGATCAGTCAAAATGCGCCTGCAGCTGCAAGACAGCTATGAGTGCTATTTTTTTGTTGCAGATCTTCATATGCTGACAACCAAAAAAGAAAAAGAAGATATTTTAGCAGGGCGTCAGCACATACGCGAGATGGTCCTCGATTATTTAAGCTGCGGCATTGATCCAAACAAATCGACTATCTACCTCCAGTCTGCCTTGCCTGCCATCTATGAGCTTAATTTAATTTTTGAAATGCTCATCTCTATCAACCGCCTCCAAGGCCTTCCAAGTATCAAAGAGATGGCAAAGAATGCCAAAATGGATGCCGACAGCGTACCTTTTGGACTGATTGGCTATCCCGTTCTTCAGACAGCCGACATCCTTCTGCCACGAGCACACGTGGTGCCTGTAGGAAAAGATAACGAAGCCCATATCGAGCTTGCGCGCGATATTGCTCGGCGCTTCAATCAGCTGTATGGGGAGTTTTTCCCTATGCCGCAGGTTCTATTAAGCGACGTGCCTTCATTGATAGGCACAGATGGACTTGGAAAAATGAGTAAGTCTGCGGGCAATGCCATCTATCTTTCGGATGATGCGAAGACCGTCGAGAAAAAGGTACGCTCGATGTATACAGATCCGGCTCGAGTCCATGCTCATATCCCGGGCAATCCTGAGGGCAATCCTGTCTTTATTTTCCATGATGCCTTCAATCCTGATAAAGAGAGTGTAGAAGAGATGAAGAGGCGCTATAGAGAAGGCAATATTAGCGATGTAGAGGTTAAACAGAGCCTTGCCAACGCTATCAACCAGTTTCTAGACCCTATCAGGGAGAGGCGAAAGCGATTTGAAGAAGAGAAAGGATATGTCGAAGAAGTTCTCTATGATGGAACGATGAAGATGATGGATGTGGCAAGCGATGCGATCAAGGAAATCAAGAGTCTCATGGGGCTATCGGGCACGTGGAATAGGATCTCAAGGCTTGCTCGCGAGCGCAAAGAGCAGCATGACGTCATGCGCCATCCGGTATTGTGAGTGGAGGGGAGCGGGACATGAAAGATTGATTAAGACAGTCTCTTACAACTGCTTTTCTGCATTTGGAAAAAGGTTGAGAAATCGCTCTAGCTGTTCTTGCTCCATATTCGTTGAATTTTCGATACGTATTTTTTTTACAGATGTGAATGGCTTAAGAGTTAAATCACGCTCTTCATTTACTAGCTCGACTTCATCAAATTCGTCATTTAGTTGCTCTCCGATATTGAAGATGACTTCCTCTAGAGATGGAAAAGCGTTGTAAATCAATTCAACCTCGTCTTCATCCACTGCATAATGACTATCGCAAGCAGTGGCGGCATTTATTTTCACAGTGAGCTTTTTCAGAGTTTGAAAATAGAGTAAAACTCTTGAATTAGAATACTTGATTATTTTGCGAGAATTTTTTCTACTACATCACTCAATGCGCCATCTCCTTCTTGCTTGGAAGAGACATACACACACGCTGTTTGTAAGGTTGCGGGTGCTGTTTGTGTGCAGCATGCAAAGCCCACTATTTTGCATACCTGGACAGCCTCTGGATCATTACTGATATAGGCAATTTCTGATGTGGTCACAAAATACTTGGAAACTATTTTCTCAATCAGCTTTTGCTTGGCAGTCGCTCTCGATGTGTTTTTGGTATTGTGTTCCACATGATATACCTCCGTAACGCCATATTTCGTGACCCAGGTAGCAAATGAACCTGATGGATTGTCGCAAAAGAGTATGACATGAACATTATTCTCACGCGCACGCTTTATAGAGGCAAGATCCTTTAATGTAAAAGTATAAGAACTACCAGTATCGCTTACATGTACGACAGCCGTAAGTATGTGTTCGACATCAGCGATGAGTAATTTCACCTTAGATCTACCTAAGGTCCCTGCATGCAGAAAGGTCGTCACGAAAAGAAAAGAGAGAAAACTAGTTAATACACAAAAACGAATAAACTTCATAACAATCTCTATAATTATAATACAGAGATAAAAGACTATTCCGTTTTTTCGTAGTTGTCAAGAGTTGGCGCTCTTATTCAAGGCCCAACTTCTCTGCTTTCCGCTGCTCTTGGCTCAAGCGGCCAAGTTCATATCCATCATAGTCCACAAACTTGAAAAATCGCTCAAATTGTGGCTCGACACGAATAACCTCTTTGGCCATCTCCTGAGCAATATAGCGATAGGCCGGGTGGCCGGCAGCAGACGAGCGCAGCTCGCAAATCCACTGCAAAGCACGAAGATTCACAGAAAAATACCAACGGATATTGTATGCCATAGGGACAATATACTGCGCCTCTTCAGGAAGCTCCTTGGCAATAGTATCATACGCTTCTTTGGCTGCGTCCATGGCTGCGCGATAATCGCCGCTCAACTGGCTATCGACCAGCTCTTGAGGCATCCAGTAGCCATAATTGCATGTCAGCGACTGGCGCTCTTGGGTCAAGATACGATGTCGATGCAAGTCGCGGTAAGCGCCAAAATCTGCCGTGATCTCAAAGGTAAAATTGGCATGCTCGAGAGCTCGTGGAGATTTTTGCCGGCGGTTTTCTCTAAACATCGATGCAGCATCTAACACTCTGCCAAGCTCATCTTCTGAAAGGCGTCTTGCATAATCAGTGAGCTGAGCAAGACTTTGATCAGAACAGGAAAAGAGAAGAGCTCCTGCGACTTTATATACGGCTTCGGGGTCGCTTGCAATCAGTTGTACCGCCGGCCCTGCCGGCTTTGCAGCCTTGGGAAGCTGACTTTCTGCTATAGAGTGGAGCTCTGTCTGCATTGCCTCATAAAAATCGGCAAACTGACGATGATGCTTGTGGCCAATTTCAGAACGGCGAATGAAAGAAGGCATGACCTTGAAAAGCTCTTCATAGGCCTTCTTACCAAGCTCTTGCAGCTCTGCAAAGGTGTTGCAATGCATCTTATGGAGTAAATATTCAAAAAATCGTCCATTGCCATAAAATCCCATGTTTGTCAGCGTCGAGGCAGGAAGCAATCCTCTCAAACAGTCCAGCACCTTTGCTCGAAGAGCGGCGGCGTAGGCTGTCTTTGAAGTTTCAGCATCTCTTGGATGCTCTGCCTCCATAAAGGCGGTAAGCGGGGGAATCAGCTTTGCATAGGTGTCAAAGAGCATATTACAGGTATTGACATACAAAGAACGATAAGCAGAGGTCATCAACACAGGCTCTCTATAGAAGAGATACTCATTTTTGACTTTTTGATCGAAGTAGATATAGCGCGTAGATTTTTCAAGGGGAGAGCCTCCAATACGGCTATCTTCAATAATCTTTGCTGCCAGCATAGAGATATTTTCTACAGCTAGATGAGCGCCGCCAAGCTCTCCTATAGAATCATCACCATAGCCATCTAAGATTCTATCGTAGAAATTTTGTGCCTTCTTGATAGCGACAAACTGCTTGTTGGCATCTTCTGCCTCTGACAGATGCCCTGCAATCTCTTCAAACCCTGTTTCATCTGCATTGGCGATAAATTCTTTCAGCAGAAGAGACCTGAGGCCAAGACTAGATCGTGAGTAACGAGAAAAGAGCGCACCCTTTATCACTTCTGGTAAATTCCTCAAGACAAATACTGAGCTTCGTGTATTTGTCACAAAGCGCTCAAGAATCTTCAATTGACTGGGTGTAAACTCTTCATAATCTTCTAACATGCACGTCCTCGGGCTCCACACTCTACGTATTAAGTAGCTAACAAGCCTGCCAAAACTTTTTTTGCTGTGCAACAAAATTCGAAAATGAACTCAATTTTCCATCTCCATTTTCAATTGATTCTTTTTGCTCATCAAGATATGTGATAGGTATGTCTTTTACACAATTTGCCGACAAAGTTGCCATCGTTACAGGGGCTGCTTCAGGGCTTGGTTTTGCTCTGAGCAAACGCCTTGCCGACTCTGGAAGCAGGGTCATCTGCATTGACACCTGCCAACACACCCTCTCACTACTTCTGAAAGAACTTGGCAATAAAGCTGAAGGCATAGCCGTAGATGTCACAAATTTCCGCGATCTGAACAAAGCTATTGGTGATATTGCAGCTACTCACGGCAAGATTGATTATTTTTTCAACAATGCCAGCACTTTAAGTATTGGAGCTGCAAAAGATATCTCGATTGAAGACTGGAACGAGATTCTTTCTGTAAATTTACATGGCGCAGTCAATGCCACAGCTAGCATCTATCCGTTGATGATCCAGCAAAAAAGCGGTCATATCGTCAATATCTCCTCTCTTAATGGCATTATTCCGGCCATGATGCTAGCTCCGTATGTGACCTCAAAATATGGGGTGATCGGCCTGTCTCACGCTCTACGAATGGAAGCAAAATGGCTTGGAATTAAAGTGAGCGCTGCCTGCCCAAACTTACTCAACACTCCTATCTGGATCCATTCCAAAATAACAGCAACTGACGCTGAGCGAGCCGATGAATTTTTACATCTCTCAGCTTGGCCACAACGCCTCATGGATGTAGATCTGGCTGCACAGCTTATTCTCAAAGGAACACTGAAGAATAAGGCCACAATTCTCAACGATACCCTGTCTCACTTTCTTTGGATGATATATAGAATTTCTCCTACCTTCTGGATGTGGGCATACAACCATCTGATGAGACACAGACTTGCGTATTTCAAAAAATATCAAAAGCCTTAGAAAAAGTCTTAGCAATAGATGCGCTGCAGTAACTTCCAGCGAAAAGACTTCTCTGCCTGTTTGTCTATCCACGAGCCAATGTCTGCAGAAGAAAGTGTGCTGCACGTCTCTACTTCTTGATCTGTCAGGCGCACCATGAGAGCTAAGGGCCGCTTGACAATACACTGCAGATGGCGATAGCATTTGCCAAACTGCCACCAACAGAAGCAAAGTCTTGCCAAAAAAAATCCGAAAGTGGCAATGACGCAAAAGGCAAATACAAGACTGGCTATTGATGATCCACATACGATAGCCAGCATCAAAAGAGCAAGGATGCCGACCAGGATGAGCGGCTCTTTTGGATGGTGAAATAACGGGCCAAAAAAGACTCGAAATG
>CAYOTQ010000003.1:0-20919 GCA_964406915.1 uncultured bacterium | reverse complement strand
AGTAGGCGGCTTTGACCGTCAAGAAAGAGGAGAGATTCGCCAGGTGCAGCGTATCGTACGATCAACTGCTGCTCGGAGACTTTATCTGCATCAAATGCATGAAGGGGCTGTCCAATATCATGCGCCACATAGTTGGTGACATCGACAATGTTGTTGACACTTCGGATGCCGCTTCTTTCCAGGCGCAGACGTATCTGTAGAGGAGAAGGCTGTACAGTAATATCTTCTAGGAGAAGGGCGCTATAGCGCGGGCATGCAGCAGGGTCTTGAATGCGGACTGAAAGAGAAGATGTATTGGCAGTGGGCAGAAGAGATGAAGGGTCACTCCAAGGTGTTTTGTGCAATTTTCTTCGTAAAAATGCGCCTAACTCGCGAGCAACTCCCATTACAGAGAGGCAGTGGCCAAGATTAGGGGTGAGTGATACTTCAAATACCACATCTTTGAAGAGGGTTTCTAGTGGAGTTCCTTCTGAGAAGCTGTCTGGAAGCGACACAATACCTTCATGATGAAGGCTGAGTCCAAGCTCTTTTTCTGAACAGAGGCAGCCGCTAGAGGCTATCTGCTTGATAGTGATAGGGGCAATTTCTACCAGCTTCCCATCTTTGAGGATCTTTGCACCAATAGGAGCAAAGGCAGAGAGCATGCCTGGCCGGCAGTTAGCAGCGCCACATACGATATGGTGTGAAGCTGTGCCATCAAATACAGTCGCAATCTGTAACCGGGGATCGTGAGGGTGAGGGGTGACTGCAGTAACGCGGGCAACGACTGTGCCAACGCATTCAAGACCGAGTTCTTCAATACGGTCCACCTCAATACCAGCTTTTGTCAGTGCAAGTGCAATTTCTTGTGGGCTTTCTGGAAGATCAATGTAGTCGCCAAGCCAAGAGAGCAATACTCTCATATTTCCTCATAGAGATAGCAAATTTTTATAAGAACAGAGCTTATCATAAGTAGAGTGTTTGAAAAAAGGGATTTGTGTTTGCAAGTAAACACTGTTTCAAGTATCGTCAAAGCAGTGGCAACTCCCTTACCATGCAGTTTCCAATGGCCGGAATCCAGACAGATAAATTTGAGCATAAAAGCGCGTTTGATAGTCCTGTAGCGATCAGCCGCAAAGACACGATCATTATTGCTATGCTCGTCAATATGGCGCTCCTTTTTGTTCTGTTTGCAACAGCGACAAAACCCCAACCTCCAGTCACAAGAGAGACAAACGTTGCGGCTTCTGAGCGTATGCAACCAGACAGTATGGCTATGTTCGCCAAAAATCAACCAACCAATACTCAACAAACCAAAAATCTGCAGACCAAAAGCCAGCCAGCAACCGATTCACAAGCCACCTCCTCTCGCCTTCCAATAGATGAAATTGATGAAATCCTGCAGCAATATGTCAGCACACATGCGAGCACACCAGAGGTGGAGCAAGGAGTGTTGCAAGAGCGTATCCAGAAAGACGAAGAAGAGCCGTCGCTTGCTTCGAAAAATAATTTTGTAGAAGTAAAGGTACAAAAAGGTGATGCACTTGCAAAAATTGCAAAAACTCATGGCACCACTGTTGCCCAGCTGCTTGCCACCAACCAACTGGAAAATCCCAAACTGAAGATTGGCCAGGTACTAAAAGTGCCCACAAATACACCAACTACAACCTCTGCAAATACAAATACAAATGCAAAGCCAGCCAAACAGAAAGCAGCCGCTACTTCAACAGCTGAGTACTACATTGTAAAAAGCGGTGACAATCCATGGAAAATCGCCAAAAAATTTAACTTAAAATTTGAAGACCTCCTACAATTAAATGATTTAGATGAAGAGAAAGCGCGCAATCTCAAAATAGGCCAAAAACTCAGAATCAAGTAAGGGGTATATTCATGTCGCTGCATCGACAGCTATTCATTGCTATTCTGTTGGTCTTTGTGTTGGGCCTTATCATGATTTTCAACACCTCTTCGGCAGAAGCTCTAGATCTTGCTCAACCAAACACTCACCAAGCTCTTTTCAAGCAGCTCATGTATGGTGGTATTGGCTGTCTAGCAGCCACAGCGTTGTTTCATATAGGATACAAGCGCCTCATTAGCTATAGCCCATTCATTTTAGCTGCTTTTACACTACTCCTTGCCTGTGTCTTTCTTCCGGGCATTGGAATTATGGCAAATGGTTCTCATCGCTGGGTGGGCATTGGTGGCTGGAGCGTGCAGCCATCAGAATTTGTCAAATATATTGCCCCCATCTACTTTATACATCTGCTCATGCACCTCCAGCAGCCCTATTCTTTGCAGCAATTTTTTCGCCGTGTATGGCCGCTCGGCATTCCCGCTCTTCTCATCTTCCTCGAGCCAAATAATGGAACCGTGGGAGTGCTTGGATGTGTACTGACTGTAGTCTGTTTTTTGTTAAATGTTCCTTTGCGGTTTTGGGCTTTGCCTCTTGCGTGTGTCGTTGTGTTAGGGGCGCTGTTGGCATTGAAGATGCCTTATGTAGCCAGCCGCATTCAGGTCTATTTACATCCAGAAATGGATTTGAAGGGCAAGGGGCATCAGCCCTACCAGGCGAAAATTGCCAGTGGATCCGGCGGTTTGTTTGGCAAGGGGCCAGGCAAGAGCGTGCAGAAATTAAGCTATCTGCCTGAAGCTCAAAATGACTACATCGCGGCTATCTTTGCCGAAGAGTATGGTTTTGTTGGTATCCTCTCGTTGATTGCGCTCTATACTTGGATTGGCATTATTGGATTTGGCATTGCGATGTACGCCCCGGTTGAAGAAGCCAGATATGTGGCAGCAGTAATTGCCTTTCTCATAACGTTCCAGGCGTTTTTAAATTTGGGTGTAGTTTCTGGCCTATTGCCAAGTACGGGGCTGAATCTGCCCTTTTTTAGCCAGGGAGGATCTTCGTTGATGGCCCATCTAGCCGCAAGCGGCGTCCTTATGAACATTGCCACAGAAAAACAGGTGGTCTGTAATGTCTAAAAATATTGTCATCGCCGCTGGCGGGACCGGAGGACATCTTTTTCCTGCACAAGCACTTGCGAGCGAGCTCAAACAGCGAATTGTAGGTTGCAATATCTTATTTGTTGCAAAAGGACTGCAAACAAATCCCTACTTTGCCTCAAAAGAATTTGCTTTTTCTGATATTAGTGCCAGCACGCTGTCGCTCTGCCCACGAAAACTGCTGAAAGCAGCTGTCGCTATTCCTCGAGGCATTTGGCAGAGCTATCACATTCTCAAGAAGTTTTCTCCAGATCTGATTGTCGGCTTTGGAAGTTTTCATACCTTTCCTGTTCTCTGCGCGGCATCGCTTTTGAAAATTCCCTTCGTCTTGCATGTAGCAGACTGTGTTCCAGGAAGAGTCAACCGTCTATTTGCCTCTCGAGCCGAATGGACAGGCGTATTTTTTCCGGAAGCTGCACACTCTTTGAAAGGCACTGTGTATCCGACTTCAATACCTCTGCGTCCGCAGTTTGATGCATCTATACGGCCAACCAAGAGAGAGGCTATTGCCTACTTCGGACTTTCAGATGCCAAAAAAACATTATTAGTATTCGGCGGCTCACAAGGGGCGCGTGCTTTGAATCAACTGGTAGTTGAGGCCCTCAAAGGCTGGCAGGCAGCAGCTCGGCAACTCCAGGTCTTGCATTTTACAGGTACAAATCATGAGCTGATCCAAAAAGAATATGACGCTTGTGGCATTACTGCGAGAGTCAAGCCATTTGAGCCGGCAATGTCTTATGCATGGGCAGCATGCGATCTTGTCATCTCTCGCGCAGGTGCCTGCAGTATAGCAGAGCAGCTCGCGTTTGCAGTGCCTGCGCTGTTAATTCCTTTTCCCTATGCTCAAGATCAGCATCAGAAGAAAAATGCGCAGTATATGCAGCAGGGTATTGGCGGCGGCAGATATCTGGAAGAGAAGTCTCTCACAGCAGGCAAGTTGCTGGAAGTGTTGCAAGAGCTGCTAGAACCTTCTACAGCCTCACTTATGAAACAAAATTTGCAACTTACACAACGCACGATTGAGTCTTGTGCATTTTCTGAACAAATAGTCAATTTTTTGGTGGCAAGATGATCGCAGAAAAATATCATTTTATCGGAATAGGCGGCATTGGAATGAGCGGCCTTGCCAAGATCTTACTACAACGAGGAAAAAGCGTCTCTGGAAGTGATCTTGCGGAGAGTCTGGTGACACAGGGATTGAGAGCTGCCGGCGCGACGGTCTATATAGGCCATAGAGAAGAATATGTGCCAGATGGTGCCATTGTGGTCTATAATACAGATATAGCAGCCGAAAATCCGGAGCTTGTAGAAGCACGAAGGCTCTCTTGCCAGATCTTGCATCGCTCTGATGTGCTAAACAGCCTATTGCAAGACCACCGAGTACTTGCTGTGACAGGCACTCACGGAAAGACAAGTACCACAGCATTGCTGACACATGTGTGTATAGAAGCAAAGCTAGAGCCTGCCTTTGCAGTTGGCGGTATTGTACAGTCGCTTCAATCCAATGCAGCACACGGCGCCGGCGGCTATTTTATTATTGAATCTGATGAGAGCGATGGCACCATTCTAAAATATTCCTACGATGCCGCTATTGTCACCAATATCGACACCGATCATCTTGCACATTTTGGTACTTGGCAAGCTCTTGTAGACGCATTTAGCACCTTTATAAGGAAGGCGCCGAATCCGGACATGCTGTTTTATTGTATAGACGATCCTCAGTTAAATCAAATGAGACCTCCAGGTGTGTCCTACGGCTTTTCTTCCCAAGCGGCACTTCGAGGGTCGCATTTTCGTCAGGAGGGCTGGAAAATCTATTTTGACATCACCTTTGAGGATCAAGGGTTGAAAAAAGAATTTAAAGATGTAGAAGTAAACCTCACAGGCAAGCATAACGCCCTCAATGCTCTTGCTGTCTTTGGGCTTTGCTATCGGTTGGGTATTGATGAGGCGGCTATCCGTCATGGTCTGGCGAGCTTTCAGGGAGTAAAAAGACGTCTTGAGCAAAAGGCAGATGTTAAAGGAGTCCTCTTTGTCGATGACTATGCCCATCACCCTACAGAAATAGCTGCCACGCTCAAGGCTTTTCGACAAGCGATTGGAACAAGGCGCCTGATTGCTCTCTTTCAACCTCATCGCTATTCCAGAATGCGGTTTGTTGTAGATGAAATCGGAGCTGCTTTTGATGCTGCCGATTGTGTCATTGTAACCGATTTGTATACGGCAAATGAAGCTCCAGATCCTAGAGTGTCGACAGAAATTCTGTTGGAGCAAATAAAAAAGCATTTTACACATACAGTGCTCTATATGCCTAGAAAGACATTGGCTCAAAGTGTTGCGGCGTTTGTAGAGCCGAACGACGCTATTATCACCCTTGGTGCTGGAGACATCACAAAGGCCGCAGGAGAAATTGTAGGGTGTATGGAAAATCATGGCGGATAAACGCAAGATTCCACTAAGGCAAGCAGTTGTGTACATAGGCCTGTCTATATGTCTCATCTCTGGCTCTGCCACTCTTGCCTGGTGCTGGTATCAGTATATTCTCTCTGCTCGCAAAGAGGAGTCAAAATATACAATTACTGCGCTTATACAAACAGGACGTAAGGATTCACTTGCCTGTTGGCAACTGGAAGAGCTCTTGGATCTTTCAAAAGATCGTCCGGAAAATTTCTATGCATTTGATACAAAGGCTGCTACAAAAAAACTAGAAGCTCTTTCTCTTTTTAAAAAAGCACATGTGCGTAAAGTGCGCCCCAATATGGTGCATGTGGACTATGAATTGCGCTCGCCCCGTATACGTATTGCCGATTTTGAGAATGTTGGCTGTGATGCAGAAGGTTATTGCTTTCCGCTGACACCATTTTTTTCGCAAAGAGAGCTTGTAGAGGTTTTTCTGGGGATTGATAAAGTTTCCTGGGATAGCCCTCTTCATTCACAGCAAGTTGATCTTGCCTTTGGAATTATAGACGCCACTACCCGTCTGTTTTTGCCTTCGTTGCAGCTTGAGCGTGTAGACGTAAGCCGTTTTTCTGCTGCAAGCTGCGGCCAAAAAGAGATTGTATTGCGCTGCAGGTATGGTGCAAAAACTATATTTGTTAGGCTACTTCCTCAAGATGCCTATCTGCGCCTTCAAGACCTTGTGCGTATCCAAAATCTTCTGGATAAACAAGAGGCTGTACGGCTAGTTGTGGACTTGCGCTGCCCCAAAATAGGCCTGCTTAAATATTGATTTTTTCCGCCACGCATGATACCCTGCACGCCGTCATTTGACACTTTACATCGTATCTAAATTTAATGTCGGGAACGAAAAAATGAAAATTGCGATTGGAAAAGGACTCGTCTTTTTAACACTGCTCTTCTCTTCGCCAACTCTTATGGGTCATCCACAAGAGAAAAAAATTGAGCAAAACTACCAGTTTATTGGCCGCCACTTCGTTGCCAGCTACTATGGCTGCAATGATGCGGCATTAAAAAATATCGACAAACTGCGCCAAACTATGAAAGATGCCGTACACCTCTCCGGCGCGACGCTGCTGGATTCATCAGAGTATATATTTGCTCCAGATGGATTCACTATGGTACTTCTACTGTCGGAGAGTCACGCCAGCATCCATACCTATCCTGAATATGGCGCTTGCTTTGTAGATTTCTTTACTTGCGGGACGCACTGCATGGCAGAACAATTTGATGATGCTCTTAGAGCTTATCTGCGCCCTGATCGCGTAGAACAGCAAATCTTTACGCGCCACTGATCGTTTTCAATTGCAGGACGATTCGTCTTGTAAATGAGTCTGAGAGGCTGTTTACAAAGTGAGCTCTTTGTAAACAGCCCTCTGAAAGCTATTTCAGTTCATGATGCACTATGCGTTAGCGTCGTGAGAGTGGATTTTGGGCTACTATTGTATTGAAGATAAGCGCGGATGAGATTGCGCTATAAGTAAGCATGGCACTCCCTGCTACAAATTGAGAAACGCTACGAGTGGCGCAGCTAGCGCTAAGGAAACCAAATCCCAACAAAGCAAAGCCATAGATATCTTGATATGTTTTTCGTGTTACGCCAGCTTCATCTACGCAGTTATAAAAACCTAGTTGGTTGATGCAATCGTAAGCGATTTGTGCTTGTTGGGAAAATGTTGTCAGTGGAGTTGTCATAATGTTTCCTATATGTTTGAGTGGTATGCGGATCATATCAACTTGAAGAGTGCTTGTCAACCGGGTGGTCTGTTGTCTATTGACACAGTTTGTGCGATAACTTATTATAAAATATTATCACTCAATTTCTTATGAGTACTTTGTGACGCAGCATTGCTCTGATGCCCTTCTTGGCCGCATCCTTGAAAACGTAGCCGCCTCCGTTCAGGAGAAGTTTACCACGCTCTATCGACACGGTTCCAAAAAGGTCATTATTCTTGCAGGGCCTACCGGTGCTGGAAAGACAGCTCTTTCTCTTCGATTAGCCGAATGTCTTGGCGGGGAGGTTATTTCCGCAGACTCCATGCAGGTCTATCGAGGCATGGACATTGGCACGGCCAAAGCGACACGTGAGGAAAGAGAGCGCGTCGCTCACCACCTGGTTGACATACGAGATATCCATGAATCTTTTAATGTAAAAGATTTTTACGAAGAGGCGCTGCTTGCTTGTCAAGATATTTTGTCTCGAGGCAAGGTGCCAATTATCGTGGGGGGAACAGGCTTTTATATTCACGCTTTTCTCTATGGACCGCCAGAAGGTCCGGCCTGTGATCCACGGATTCGTGCCCAGCTTGCTGAAGAGGCAGAACGTTTTGGCATTGAGCTCCTCTACGACAAGCTAGCGCAGGTTGATCCTGAATATGCAGCTACTGTGAGCAGAGCTGATAGACACAAGATTTTGCGTGCGCTTGAAATCATCGAAATTTCCGGAAAAAGGGTCAGTGACTTTTCATGGAGAAAACGCTCTCCCATTCCTTTTTTTGATCATCGCTGCTGGTTTGTCTTTTGGCCGAGAGAGATTCTCTACACGCGTCTTGAGAAACGCTGTGATGAAATGCTGGCACAAGGGCTGCTTGAAGAAGTTGTGCACTTAGATAGGGCGGGAATTCGGCAGAACCGCACTGCTGCGCAGGCCATCGGATATCGCCAGACTCTAGAATTTTTAGACACTGCACGTACAGCTCATGATTATGAGGTATATGTAGATCAATTGAAACAGGCATCGCGGCATCTTGCTAAAAGGCAATTTACCTGGTTTCGAAAAGAACCTTGCTTTCGATGGGTTGATCTTTCAGCTCTTTCTCATGACGAGACCCTTGAGCTGTTGTTACGAGAATATGAAAAAGAGTCGCCAACTATTGAAGACATGCCAGGCGGTTTTCTTCCGTGATGCGGCCCTCAAGAGGCACATCTACCTCTTGTATTCCCTCATATGTACGGATCACTTGGTAAAAAGAGTTGCGCTGTGCTGGCTCAAACCCTGCCTGCCTGATCATCTGGATAACACCGTTATGGTCTGTCTTGTGAATGAAATTGGTAGCACGGTGCACATTTTCTTCAATCAGAATGCCTCCAAAGTCGTCGGCGCCACATAAGAGCGCCTCCATCCCTGTCTCTTTGCCTTCGCTGAACCAGGAAGCTGCAATATGATCAAAATTGTCCAAGTAGATACGAGCCAGCGCGATGATTCTGAGATACATTTCTTTTCCTGCCCAATTCTTGACCTTGCGTCTTAGGGCGGTATTATCTCGTTTGTAGCTCCATGGAATAAAAGAGGTAAATCCAGGCAATAAATCTTGAGCCTTTCGCAATGAGTCGAGGTGGATGAGGATATCCTCTGGTTCCTCAACGTGGCCATACATCATGGTGGCTGTGGTTTTAAAGCCTATGGAATGGGCGAGTGTATGCACTTCAAGCCAGCCGCCAGGCGTCATCTTTTTTGGAGAAATTTGCAGACGTACACGTTCGGATAGTATTTCGGCACCTCCACCTGGAAGTGTGCGTTGTCCAGCATCCCAAAGGGATTGTAGAGCATCCTTAAGGGAAATATTACTCACCTTGGCAGCGTTCCATATTTCAATGGCTGAAAAAAAGTGAGGATGAATATCTGGATAGCGTAGACGGGCTTCTTTGACAAGAGAAACCAAGTACTCTATAGTCACAGATTCATGTACACCGCCCTGGAGCAAGACTGATGTCAGGCCTGCTTTTTTTGCAAATTCAAGATGCTGCATCACTTCATCAACAGTTTTGAAGTAGGCATCTTTTGCTGATGATTTTCTGTAAAAGCCGCAAAAAGTGCAGTCAGCATTGCAAATATTGGTGTAGTTCGGGTTTGAGTCCAATACAAAAGTCACATATGGATGAGGATGCTTTTGACGGCGAATCTGATGAGCACGTGACCGAAGTTCTTCAAAAGGTGCTGACAGAAAGAGGTGAAGGCCTTCTTCAAAAGAAATACGTGTAGTCATGCCACCACGCTATCAGGCTGCCCAGAAAAGAGCAAGCATATCCTTGAGTTTTATGATCATGAGCTGTATCCTTGTATCTACCGCAAATTTATTGCGTCCCTTTTCCTCTAATACGTGTAACCAAAATGTATAGTATGAGTCAGCAAGAGACGATGAATCCCACCAATCCAGAAGATCATGTAAAAAACATCTTGCCTGATTTTCATGAAGAACTATTGGCACATGCGCAAGAGCAGCATTTAGAAGAGCACAGCTCTCCCTCTGTCAGTCCTAATATCGAGCAGTTTTTCGAGATGCTCAAAGCTATTGGAGATCCAGAAAAGAAACTTGAAGAGTCAATTGCATTCATGGAAAGAGCCATTGCGCAGTCTGGTGTTCCCCATTTTAAAGATTTTTGGGAGGCAAGGCGTATTTGTCTGGATCTCTTTAAAGAAAACATTAACCCTTCTGTGCGCATTGCCTTGTGGGCAAAGTATAGCGAACTGTGCCGCCAGGCAAGAAAGTTGAGAGAGCTATTCAACGAGCAGAGTGCATTTGCGTGTGAACAAATAGAAATGGCGGTGGCAGCTCTTGAAAAAGAAGTGGAAGTATTGGCAGAGTGGCTGAAGAAAATGGAACCGATTGAATTCGGGGTGCAAAGCATCGTCATAGAAGCAAATTTAGAGCAGTATAACAAACTGCAGCAAGAGCTCAATTTGCTCAACGCCTATGCAGCACGGACGACAGCGCTTCGTAAAGAACTTATCAAAACTGAAATGCGTATTCGCCAAAAAAATAAATTTTTCGAGCGCCTTTCTGCACTTGGAGACAAAATCTTTCCTCGCCGTAAAGAATTAATTCATACCGTCAGTTCTTTATTCATGAATGATGTCGATCGTTTTATACAGACTACCTTTGTGACGGAATTAAATACGGCGCAATTGTTTGATGTACGCGAAGAGATTAAAGCTCTTCAGGCAATTGCCAAAACATTGACACTCAATACAGAGGCTTTTTCAACAACGCGAAAAAGTTTGAGTGAGTGTTGGGACAGCATTAAAAATGTGGTCAAAGAGCGCAGAAAAATCTTTTCCGAACAGAAAGCTGCCTTTAAAGAACACCGTGATCAGTTCATGCAGGAGATTGAAGCGCTGAAAGCTGCCTGTAGTGAAGAGAGCCTAATTGCTACTGTCGACACTGAGCAAAAGCTCGACGATTTGGTAGGCAGGATGCGCAGGACATCACTTGGTAAGCAAGAAATTCGTGAGCTTCGAGAAAAGGTACGAGAGCTACGAGAGATGCTCTCTTCTAAAGTGCACGCACAAGATCAGGTCAAACGCCAGCAAGTGCAAAAAAAGCAAGAAGAGCAATCCTTGCGCTTTGATAAGATTAAGGCCGATTTTGAGCAGCTCCTAGCAGAAGGTCTAGAAGCTTCTCTGGATACTTGTCTCAGCCGTCTTGAAGCTTTGACAGAAGAGGTTACTCAGATAGGCTTGACACGAGCACACAAGCAACACATTGAAAAGCTTGAGCGTCAAGTGCGTAATTTAATAGAAGATAAGAAAGACAAACAGCTTCTTGAACTATCAGCAGATGATCGCGAGTCGCTTGCACAGCTAAGGACTGTTTTAAAAGAGCGTAAAGCAAGAAAGCAAGAGATCAAAGGGCAGATAGAAAGCTGGCGCAAGGCAAGCAGCGGCTCAGGACTTGACTTTACAAAAGCAATTCAATTAAATGAACTGATTGCTGCTGAGAATGAACGTCTTGAAAAAATTGAGGCTTCGATAGAAGAAATTCAAGAGCAGATCGTCAGGCTGCAAGCTTCACGCTGAGAGGGTGTTTACGAAGTCATAACCCCTATATTCGGGTTCTTTTGAGATGGATATTCGACTTTCTGTCTTCGATCTTGACCACACACTCGCGTGTGCCAACGTGAGCTTTGCCTTCGGACGTTTTTTGTATAAAAAACGTCTTCTTTCTTTTTGGCGAATGCTGGTCCTTGTTGGTTGTTACGCTCTGCATAAATCACATCTTCTTTCAGTCACTTTTCTTCATACAGCTGCCTTTCGTCTGCTATTTTGCAAGCAGAGAGAATCTGATATCCGACTATTTGTAAAAGAATTTCTTGATATAGAGCAGCGCACTCTTTTTCGCCCCTGGATGCTAGAGGTGCTCTCAGCTGCCAAAAAGCGAGGCGAACATGTCTGGATTCAGTCAAGTTCGCCAGAATTTCTTGTGGCGCCTATTGCTCACTACCTTACTATTGCGCACTATGCGGGATCCTGTTATGAAGTCGATGAACGAGGACAATTCTGCGCGGTGCGCCAGATTGTGGATGGGGTCTACAAACAGCAGCTCGTAGAGCAGTTTTTACAGCAAAAGGGATGGTGTTGGCAACAGGTGGCAGCCTATTCTGACGGGCTTCTTGATCTGCCTCTCTTAAAGAAAGCGGCATATGCAGTAGCTGTCTGTCCTGATGCTAAGTTAGAAAAGATCGCTCGTGCCAATAACTGGCCTGTCTGGAGATCACAGGCAGATATCATGATTTAGAGGAGATGAATGAAGGTAGGGCTTTTTGGCGGTACATTTGATCCAGTGCACATTGGCCATGTGTCTATGTGTGTCTCGCTTGCAGAAAGTCGCCAGCTCGACCGGGTATACATCCTTCCTACAAATGCAAATCCCCATAAAAAGGATCAGCCTCTTGCAAGTCCTCAGGATCGGCTTCAAATGCTTAAAAAAGCATTTGCTCCGCTTGCTTATTGCAAAATTCTGTCCATAGAACTTGCCCGCCAATCTCCTGCGTACACAATTGATACTGTAGAGGAGCTGCTGCGAAAAGAGATTGTGAAGAAAGAAGACCAGCTTTTCTTGCTCATGGGTCAAGACTTACTGCACAATTTTCATCGATGGAAGCGAGTCGAGGAACTGGTAGAGCTGATCCAGCCTCTTATCGCCAGGCGTGCGGAAGAGAAAAACGAAGGCGAATGGCAACACAATCAGACGCTTTCCAAAAGCGTGAGGCGCGGTCTTGTCTCAACTATGCTCATAGATTGCAGCGCAACTGTTATTCGCGAGCGGCTAAAAGCCGGTCTTTTTTGTGGCCATCTTTTAGACAATTCAGTATTAAAATATATCAAAAAGCATAAGTTATATGATGGATATGGTGCCCGAACAAGATCGTAAGCTTCTAGAAGATATTTGCCAGACCCTTTTTGATAAAAAGGGATTCAATATTCTCTGCCTTGATGTACGAGGCCTCTCTTCTGTATCTGACTACTTTGTCATTGCAGAGGGTAATGTAGAAAAACATGTACAGGCGCTTTCCCAAAGTGTCTATGAGAAAATGCAACTGCTTGGACGCATGCCGCTACATCTGGAAGGCAAGAGAACAGGTGATTGGGTGGTGCTAGATTATACAGACGTTGTCATTCACCTCTTTATCCCCGATATGAGAGAGAAATATGAGCTTGAGCAGCTCTGGGATAAAGCCTCTATTATTGATGTGGCGATTCATCAACAGCACGTGGGGTGAAAGGCCATATTGGAATGTAACAGCCATTTTCCAAAAAGAAGCCGTTGCCAAAAATTGGTGGTCACTTGGGTTAAAACGGCTGTTCATCACGCGGAGGAATAAAACTACCTCCCATTCTGGCGTCAAATATCCCTTCCTGCATAACAGGAGGGGTTGAACCTGTGGAGGGTTCTTTGCCAAACACAAGAGTCACGGTTGGCTCTACATCTATCTTTGATGTAAGGTCTATCCGTACAGAACCAGCTTGTGTCTCCATATTTTTTTGGATGATATCTCGCACTGTCCAACAGCCTTCGCTAGGGGGGTAGTTGGTAAAGTTGAGATCCAAATAAAGCTTCTTATCTGGCGTGATAACCAGGTTGTTTTGCAGCAAGCTGACCTGTATGGGATAGTTTGTTATTTCAGCAAAAATCGCCTTCCAGATTCGTTTTGTTGAAAAAGCCATTGCCCGCACTGCCAAGCTCGCTGCAGCATCATCAGAAAAGGCGTTATCAGTGAGCCACTTCTTTGTCAGGCAATACTTGACTTTTGCAATCAGTTTATTGTGATTGCTTGCATAAGTTTCCTTGAGAGAGGCAAGCGAAAATGCTCCAGGAACTGCTTTACATTCTTCAAAGAAGGCAAGATGTTCTTTTTCAGTAAGCCCCTCAGTTGGCACTTTCAGCGAATGCACAAATCGCGAGATAGCGAGAGGACTTACTGGTTCATTGTTGAACATAAGATGATGTTCTTTCCCAAAATTTTCGAGAATTTCATCTTCACCATCTTGTGTTTTGAGGGTTGGCCAGAGCGCGTTTGGTTGCTCATGGGCAGCACGCTGCCACGTTTGCTCGGTGATATAAAAGACCCTCTCCGCATCTGCAACAGCTTTGAGCATTGGCAAAGAGCCCTGAAATTGCGAGGCATAATTATTAGCATCAAGGAGCAAACAGAGCTCATCATACATCGGCTGATGGACAATTTGTAGAGGAGCTGTAATCAACTCAATAGGTTTGGCAATCAGTGCATTCCATGCATGACGCCATAAACGATCGTCTGTCCGGCCATCATCGTACCAGAGCCACTGTGCAGTTCTATAGATGGTAAGAGCAAGCTCAATGACGCAATCTTTGGCGCAGTTGGCCATTACGGCAAAAGTATTCGGTATATTGTAAAGAGCGGTCTGAATCCAGAAAATAGTGCCAAATTGCCATTCGCTATCTTTTCTTTGAATTTCTGCGAGGGAGCGCTCAGCTGCTGTAGTGAAAACGTAGGAAATATGTAAATTCATAAAAATACCACAATACTTAAAACCATTATGCTCAGAAGGGCCAGAGAGTGCAACTAGTAAAATACTTTTACTAGGAATAATCCGTGGGCAGGGGCCGCCATAGAAGCCAGCCTTCTGTCTCGTGCTGTAAAGAGAGCTGGAATATCGCTCAAGGGCCGTTTCAGGGTGGCTACATCGAGCAGTGTCCCTACAATATTGCGTACCATTTTGTATAAAAACCCATCCGCTTCAAACTGAATGATAACACCGTCTGCTGAGGGCACAAGATCGAGTCGATAGATTGTCCTCACGGGGTTTTTCGCAGCAGCTCCTGTATGGGCGGAATTGGCAAAAGAGGTAAAGTCATGCTCACCAACAAATAAGGCGGACCCTTGACTCAAAAGATCGAGGTCTACTGGATATGGAATATGATGGCAATAAAGCCTGGTAAATGGAGAGACAATAGGCCCTAGGCAGAGATGGTAATGGTATTCCTTTTTTACGGCGCTTCTTTGCGAGTGAAAGGTGTTATTCGCACTAGTTGCTGCCGTAGCACGGATATCCCGAGGCAAAATGCCGTTGAGTGATCGTAAAAAACGTGAGCACTCTATTTGCGTATGGCAACGAAAATGGGCGACTTGTCCGTAGGCATGTACACCCGCATCGGTTCTTCCTGAGCCTATTACATGTACAGGCTCACGCACAAGTGTACGTACTGCCTCTTGTACAATGTGCTGGATTGAAAGAGAATGGGGCTGAATTTGCCATCCACTGTATTCGGTGCCATCATAGGTGAGATCTATGCGATAGGTAAAAAGATCGTCGCTCATGAAGTCTTGCCTCGAGAGGTCTTGTATAAGGCTTTTGACGTTCCGTATACAGCGTCCTGAGAGACTTCCTGAGGGAAGAGCCGCTGCCAGACAGCTTCTTGGGCAGGACCATGACGAACCAGGGTAAAGCAGCTGATTTCAGGAGGGGCAAACCAGCGAAATGGGAAGGGAGAGCCTACGCCTCGATTAACATAGATAAATTTACTCGCAATATGAAAGAGACCACTTTTAAATAGCTGGTTTTTGATAGCTGTCACCCGCTTCCAAAGATAAGGGATGTTAATTTGGCCTCCGTGAGTATGTCCGCATAAGATAAGGTCGCCAGGATAGTTCTTGAGCTGTGCAAATGAGTCGGGATTGTGAGACAGTACAATACCAGTAAAGAGGGGGTTGTAGCGTGCAAAGGCACTATCTGGGTCGCACTGATGGGCCATCACATCTCCAAGGCCTGTCAGGTTGATCTGTTGGTAGCCGCGGCCAATTTGTATGGTTTCATTATGCAAGACGCTAAATCCTGCTTTGGTATACAGCTCTCGTAATCCTCTCGATTCTGCAACAGGAGACAGCACTTCAGGGCTCAGACTTGACTCATCTTTAAATGAAAATAGCCTGGCAAAGCCACGCATAATCGCAGGCAGATGCTGGGTGACCTTGCGCACCACACCATCAGACGCTAAGGAGACATATTCAGAATAGTCGTGATTGCCAAAAATAGCGTAGCAGCCTAGGGGAGCAGAAAGTGATTGTAGAAACTCTTTCAGAATATCTGTGTCAACCAGTTCGCTATACGAGAGCAGATCGCCTGTAAATACGATGATATCACCCTTTTGTTGCATGATTCTGCGGCGCACTTTTTCAAGGAATTTTTTTTCCATATGAGGTGAATAGTGCAAATCACTGAATTGTACAATTTTGAGTCCTTCTAGCTCTTTAGGTAGCATGGGAAGAGGGATTGTGAGTCGAGAGACTGTGAGTAGTGACGGCTCAATAAAACGTGGCCAGATCCCGACAAGTGAGGCAATACACCACACGTCCCATAGTCGTTCGATAAGCTGGCTTGAGTTTTTTGGGGAAAGAAGTTGCAACTGTTGCACCTGAACTGTTGTGTCCGGACGATTCTACCTAGATGAAGAGAGCCCTTACACTATTGTAAGGGCTATTTCGGAAATGTATTAGCGTGCTGCGCTCATTGCCATTTCTTTAATGTGGGCAGATACTTTTTTCGTCATCTGGAACATGTCAATCTGTTGGCGAGTTCCCAATACTTTGCTCAATTTTTCATCAGGATTGATCATGCGTTTTGCTTTTGGATCTTGCAATTTATTTTTCTTGATGTAGTCCCAAAGTCTTTTTGTGACTTCTGTGCGTGGCATTGGCCCGCGGCCGATCACATCTGCAAGGGTGTCTGAAATTTGCACAGGTCGCATAAGTGCAGACTGTTTCTTTTCTTTTACCATATACATTCTCCTTTCAAAATTATGGATGCTCCACAAGGAGTCATCCTAAAAACAAACACATGTATATTTTCTTGATCCTAACTTTCTGTCTAGAACAAAAATAGACTTGACGTGGAAAATGTGGCAATCTTACATTTCGAAATGACAGTTAACGCAAGCAAAATGCTCACGTAATTCCTTTCAAATACGGGACTTGAACTCTTTTGTGAAGTAGGACATAAATATACAACACAAAATGTGCAGCTATTATGAGGTTTGCATGAATATGACGAAGTGGCAGCAAGGAATATGTCATTTTTTCTCATGGATCCCTCTCTTCGTATCTGCCAATACAGCTGTAGCAATGCCCAAAACAGATGCATCATATGTGCAAAACCGGAAACCAACAGAGATGACAAATCAAGAAAGCTCAGAGTACCAACATCGACTCAAAAAGCAGATAAACAGCCTCGGAAAATTATTAGAGAGTCTTTCTTCGTATAGTTCCATAAGAGAAAAGTGTGACTACATCTCCTCTTTTGATTTAGTAAAAATATTTTTAAGTCGCTATCCAGAAGCAGAGAGATTAATTGAGAAGTTACCTATTGAGAGCGCTTATGTCGTCAAGCAGTTGCTGGTGCTTGGACAGGGGCCTGTTATTTTTGATGGATGGCTGCAAATAAGCGAGACAGATCGTCAAGAGCGATTTTCCCAGTTAGTAGGGGTATTAAAAGATACGGAGATCTGTTACCAGCATATTGGAGGTGTTATTGGCTATCATCTGACAACAATACGTCTTATTTGCGATGGACTTGCAGCTTCTAGTGAGGCAGACTCCTGGAAAATAGCGCCACCTCCCTACATGGATATACAACAGCCCTCAACGTCTGTGGACAAGATGATTGTAAACGGTCTGAATGCCATGGAGGTGCTTTCAGAGATATATACCGTAGGTGGAGCAGGAGATCGCCTGAATCTTACCGATGAGCAGACCGGGATGCCGCTGCCTGTTGCTAGACTCAATTTTTGTGGAAGAACACTGCTGGAGGGGCTCATTCGAGATCTCCAGGCAAGAGAGTATCTTTACTACCAGCTCACTGGCAAACAGCTGCGAACTCCTATCATTCTCATGACATCTCAAGAAAAAAATAACGACTGGCAGATCAAGGCTATTTGCAAAGAAAATGGGTGGTTTGGAAGACCTCAAGAGAGTATCTGTACATTGTTGCAGCCCTTAGTCCCGGTGCTGACTGTTGATGGCAATTGGGCGATGCAGGGCCCTTGCCAGCCAATGCTCAAGCCTGGCGGTCATGGAGTGCTGTGGAAGCTTGCAAAGGATTATGGGGCATTTGATTGGCTGCAGGAGCAAAACAGGCGCTACTGTCTCGTGCGTCAAATCAACAACCCTTTTGCAGGTCTTGACCACGCTCTTCTTTGTCTTGGAGGATATGGGTATACAAGACAAAAAGCCTTTGGATTTGTCTCCTGTCCGCGCGTCAAGAATATGAATGAGGGAATGAATGTACTAAGGGAAAAGAGAGTGCCTGATGGTGTGGCGTGTGGTATCAGCAACGTCGAGTATACGGAATTTGCCAAGCGAAAAAATAGCGATCCTCAGTTTCGCCAAATTGCTGATACTGGGAATTTTCCTGCAAATACCAACATTTTGTATGCAAATATTGCGCAGATTGATCAGACAACGGGCAAGCTGCCGATTCCTGGTCTGCTCGTCAACATGAAGCAGCCTGTAGAGACTGTGCAAAACGGCAAGAAGCTGATGCTTCTTGGGGCTCGTCTTGAATCGACTATGCAAAATATCGCCGATGCCATCACTGATACACTCAAAGCGCCAGTGACACAAGAAAAACTAGACGGACTTTCCACATTTGTGCTGCTTAACGAACGCGAAAAAACATTGTCTGTGACGAAAAAAGCGTATGAGGGTACGTCGCTAGCAGAGACTCCGGAAGGCTGCTTTTATGATCTGATGAAAGAAAACAGACGACTTCTCAAAGAGAGATGTCTTTTTGATGCAGCTGAAATGAACTCTCCTGAAGACTTTATCAAAAATGGGCCAAATTTGCTCTTTTTGTATCATCCTGCCCTTGGACCTCTCTATTCGATCATTGCCCAGAAGCTGGTGAAAGGCTGTGTAAAGACTGGCTCTGAGCTGCAGATTGAGGCTGCTGCTGTCTCGATTACCAATCTGCAGCTAGATGGTAGCTTGCTTATCTCTGCTAAAAATGTTGTGGGCAGTATGAATCCTTCTACCCAGCTTCTTGATTTTGGGGCTGCTGTTGGTCGCTGTGTGTTGGAAAATGTTTCTGTAAGTAATGCTGGTATTGATCGAGGAGCTGCAAATATTTATTGGAAAAATAGAATTCATCGTAAAGAAGCAGTCCAGATTATTCTAGAAGGGGATTCTGAGTTTATAGCGCGAAATGTCACATTTACTGGTAACAGGACCATTCGAGTACAGGATGGACAGAGAGTAGTAGCCCAGCAGGAAGTAGATGGCCGTGTCACACTCCATACAGAGTCTCTCTCGCCTGAGACTTCATGGTGCTGGCGCTATTCACTTGATGCTGAGCATAAAATCGTGCTCTCGAGTTGACAAAAAAATAATTTATTTTATATCTCGTATGTAAATGTGCGAGATACACAATGCCAATAGAAAAGCAGCCTCTGCCATTCATGATGCCGATTGGCTTTGATGAGGATATGTCTGAGGGGATAGTTCATAATAAATGGCTTGGCAAGATTGTTGAAGACTATTTTTATCTTGGAGGCAGGCGAGTAGAGCTTTTAGATAATGATAAAGGATTTGACGAGCTCTTTGTCAAAGAAGCGGCAGGAGAGAAGACCATCAGCCTTGAAGAAAAGGTACTGAAGGTACTTACCTACTGTACAGTCGTGATTCCTTTTGTCATGTTGCTCGGCAAGCTTCTGTTTCGCTTGCAAAATAACTTCTGGCTGCAGCCTAAGCAAGGTCAGATCCAAACAGAGCCTTCAGAAGCGCTATGGTGGCGCACCCCACTTCAGGCCCATCACCTGCAAAAAAAACGCCATTTTCAGATTTTAACAGCCGATGATCAGCGGTTTACACGTGCTATGCAGGGGTGTAAGGAGAGCTATCAGAAGCTCGCTTCCAGGCAGCCTGCGACATTTAGACCCCTTATGGGCCATGTCAATTGGGTTCCTGCTGAGTTTGGGTTTCATATGCCTGCTGTTGCTCTCATCGCCTCTTATCTTTCAGAACGACGCCAAGTCTCAGGACTCTATGCGTGCCAGACGCTGGCGGCTTGCTCGGACGCCTTGCACCGGGTAGCGGCAAGTGAAAAAGAGGGGAAATATGCATTTATTGTGCCCGCAATGTCCTCGAATTTGGCCGCTGCCGTTGGAGGGCAAATCGATTATCCCCAGCATAAAATGGCTGTCTGCGTAGAGAAAAAAGCAGGCGAGCTTCGGATTGCACTGCTTGATCCACAGGCGCACGAGTCAACAGTAGACCCAAAAAATTTTTTGTCGCAGCAGAGTCTTTGGGAGGGCTTTGGGGTGCCTGGAGCCTTTAATACGTACGAGCTTGTTCTTCGAGCCATTATACAAGCCAATCTCCAACAATTCTGCCAAACCTCTGTCAGTATTTTGAGCAATCCTCGAGAAACTGTTTTCGGCTGTTCAATTTTTGCTCTTTTAGATGGTGCTACATTTTTGCAAGACGCTACTTTCTTTGATCGTATTGTGAAGAGGCCTGATAAAATCCAGGCGACTCCCTCTTGCTCCATCGATGTGATAGAGGCCCTGCCACCAGATTATATGGTAGGTACGCAGTCGATGCAGGCACTAGATCGCTATTTTACTTCAGTACCTGCTCTTGCACAGCAAAAGCTGAGCAAAAAGGATCGCTTTCTTCGAGACATCATCTTTGAAAATAGCGTGCAAGCAGAAAATGGACGCAGACGCAATCACTACATCATGTGGAAATTGTATAAGTATACACATATTGTCAACGATGCTATGCATCGTCTGTCTGCAGAGGAGTTAGAGGAGAAGGTACGACGCCATCTGTTAGTATAAACCCAAGTGACCACCAATTCTTCATTTAACGGCAATGAGTTATATCAGATTTTGCAAATGCCTCGAAGGCTAAGGTCGAGACCTTAGCGAGAGGCTTTTGTAAAAGATGGCATAACTCATTTGGATGGTAAATGAAGAATTAGTAGTCACTTGGATTATAATCGCATGCCCAGTCCGCAAGGAGCTGGGCATTGCTTGACCTATTTTGTCTAGCTTACACAGGAGCAGGTCCTCGAATAAGCATTGGGCTGAGCAAGAAAACACCACTAAAGAAGGCAGAGCCAATCGCAGCAACAATAAGGGCTGCTTTTGCAAGAGGATTGTCTACCTGACGCGCAGCAACTGCCAAAGCCACAGCACCGCCTAAAAGGACTACTGAAATGCC
>CAYOTQ010000002.1:2755-26571 GCA_964406915.1 uncultured bacterium | reverse complement strand
CTTTTGTTGCTGATGGGTCAAAGTGAGGCTTAAGCCCATGGGTCGCACATCGGTCCTCAAAATAGGCTGCCAGTTTTGCATCAAAACGCTCCGACTTTGGTTTTTTTTGATTATAGGCGATCAGCACTCTGGAATCGGGAGCCCTGTACTTGGAGGTTAAGGTATCGATATATTGCCAAAAAGCGTATATGGCAGGATGATGTAACGTTGCACCACGATGTTTTCGTGCTCCCTCAACAACAAACCTCCGTTCGTAATCTTTTTCTTTATCTGAAAGAGGATCTTGGAACTCCACGATCCACACCCCATAAGGTAGCCACATCTTATGTGCCGAGAAGTCTCCTGATTCCTGTTGATCTCGTAGCCACTCTTCTTTGTCAGCTGCGTTTTCTTGGTCAATCGCCCTCTCTAACTCTTGCAGTTTCAAGACTTCACTCTCCTGCAAATTGGGGAGTAGGTTGTCATCGACTCGCTCGGCGTACGCGGCATTTTCACGTTCAACCAGGCCCTCTTTTATCAGCGTTCGCTCGCCTGGACCCATAAATTTTTGTCCAAGAATAATTTTGACGCTCTTGTCACTCCAGATAGCATGCGAAGCGAAATCTTTTCCATGCTGCTCACGCCATTGATCTACCAGTTGTGGTGTATGAGAAGGCTGGGGCTCAGGAGTCTTGGGAATATTGCGTTGAGCCGTGTCGTTGATTTTTTGAGAAATACCGAATGTATGGGTGATCAGTTGTACGACGTGGTCCAACCACTTACCAACCTCTGCTTGAAGCGAACAAATAGGTTCGCAAATAGTAATTCTAACAAATTCTGATAAAATGTTCATATAGCCTTATATTATGTTATTCATAATAGTATGTTATTTATTGTAGACTCCTTATTCTTTTTTGACAATTAATTTTTTTGAATTATAGGCGCTAATGGAAAAAATGTATTTGGCTCTTGAAATAAATGCGTAATCGACATCAACTGGATCATATAGAACAATTTTCGCTGATTCTAAAGCATACCATACTGTATGAATGAACCTGTTTTCAGATAAGGTAGTATAATGCATCCACTTTCTCTCGCTCTTGAGCCAAAGACTGGTGTCATCACTTTGCCTCCAGATTGTGCCTTTACAAGACAGCCGCCTGAAAAAAAACCAATTGTGTTTCGCGTGCCTGATGAGATGATTACAAGAACTTTGGAGGATTTGCGACAGCTCGATTATTTTATTGTCAATAGTGCAAAGCTACGAGCGCTGTTTCTAAAATACTATCGTTCAAGAGGCACTCTTGTTTTGCCGCCGTCGCAGTTTTCTGCAAAATTGATAAGTGAAAAGGAGCTCTTGAACAAGCTTTGGGGAATATATGCTCGCAAAAGAAAGGAGCAGCTTCGGCTCTTCTTGGAAAGTGCCCCGCGCTTTCGCAAGGCACTTGTAGAGGAGTTAAAAATGAACAAGACAGCAGCGGGCGTTGTACAAGCGGCTACACGGCTCTGTGTTATGTAGTTTTGCAGGAAATGCCTAGTTTTTCAAAAAATATTTTTGCAAGCTCGTCGCAGTCTGCGTCGTTGGGCTTCATCTGCTCTACCAGCTTACTTTGTTGTCCTCTCGTTATATTGGCAAAATCTTGGTAAAATCTCTCCGATGCAATCACGGACGAAGTACATTCAAAATGGGTGCTGAGGAGGAGGCAAGCTGGCGTTGTATCTGTCTTATAAAACACAGAATCACAAAGTCGGGCAGCGCCTACTTCTTCAAGATGTACCGGGGAGTGTTGTAAAATCACCTCTGGCGGTTCAGAGAAGGTGGACAAGATCTCTGTTCCTGAATGAGTATGAGCGTCAAGAATGCCGCAGCCGTAGCTATGCGGTATGGAGACATTTTTATTGAGGCAAGTGCTATAGAGAGGCACAATCCGAAAATTCGTAATCTCATTTTCTCTGTCCAGAGGAAATAGAGGAAGAACTACCGTTCCTGGGAAATAGTGAAGCGTTGTACTAGTGGAGGGATCAGTGCAATTGCCATTTCGCATAGGTCGTGCCCAAAGAGTTGTACTCAAATTGATCGTCCCAGCACAAGAGCCTAGGCAGGAGATATTATGCTTCGAAAGAGTTGTTTTAAAATATTTTTTAAGTTCTGGAGGGTAGCTGCTATGGTGCACGGACATTGATGGGGCATATCCGCCTACAAAAATAGCGGCTTTTGTTGCTGTTGGGTACATGAGTAGATCGTAAAGCGAGTCAAAGTGTGAAATCGTATGGACGTTCTCGTTCATATGTTTTTGAAGGCAACTCGTCATTGAGTCAAGGCAAATAGATGAAGTCCCTGGACCAGTATAAAATGCAACTTTTGACGACATATATGTAATTATTCCTTACTAAAATTAAGATGTTTATAGAGGTTACGATTTTCATAGAAAAATGTCCACTTTGAGTCTGCATAGCCAAGAAAAAGAAGAGTGAAAAAATAAAACTTTTGCTAAAATGTTTTATATTTATAAAGAATATAGAGAACGTACATGTCTGCCCAATCGTTTGCCAGTACTGAGTATAAGTATGGCTTTGTCACGAATGTCGAAAAAGAGCCTTTTCCCAAAGGGCTCTCAGAAGAGATCATCGAAGTCATTTCCAGCAAAAGGCAAGAGCCCTCCTGGCTGCTTGATTTCAGGCTAAAAGCGTATCGTAGATGGAAAGAGATGCAAGAGCCAAAGTGGGCCAATATTTCGTATCCACCCATAGACTTCCAGAATATCACTTACTTTAGCGCCCCAAAAACAAGGCCAAAACTCAACGATTTGAGCGAAGCTGATCCTGAGATTCTCAAAACCTTTGAAAGACTTGGCATCCCGATTGAAGAGCAGAAGATGCTGACCAATGTCGCAGTCGATTTAGTCTTTGATTCTGTCTCTATTGGAACCACTTTTCAAAAGAAGTTAAAAGAAGCGGGGGTTGTTCTCTGCTCAATACGAGAGGCTCTCCACGACTATCCAGATTTAATAAAAAAATATTTAGGCTCAGTGGTGCCAAGCAGTGATAATTTCTATGCCTGTCTCAATTCTGCCGTCTTTTCGGATGGATCGTTTGTCTATGTGCCAAAAGGTGTGCGCTGTCCGCTTGAGCTCTCTACCTATTTTCGTATTAACGATAAGGAGTCTGGTCAATTTGAGCGTACGCTCATTATTGCTGAAGAGGGTTCATCTGTAAGCTATCTAGAAGGCTGCACAGCTCCTGCTTTTGATACGAACCAGTTGCATGCAGCTGTTGTGGAGCTAATCGCCCTTGATAATGCCCAGATCAAATATTCTACTATGCAGAATTGGTATGCCGGCAATCCAAAAACAGGCGAAGGCGGAGTCTATAATTTTGTGACCAAGCGAGGGTTGTGTCTTGGGAAAAATTCTAAAATTTCCTGGACTCAGGTGGAGGCGGGAGCTTCCATTACTTGGAAATATCCAAGCTGTATCTTGCGTGGAGACAACTCCGTGGGCGAATTTTATTCTGTGGCACTGACTAACGGGCATATGCAGGCAGATACAGGGACAAAGATGATCCATATTGGGAAAAATACGCGATCGACCATTGTCTCTAAAGGCATTGCGGCAGAGTTTTCCAAAAATAACTATCGTGGGCTTGTGAAAATATTACCCAAGGCAGAAGGAGCCAGAAACTACACCCAGTGTGACTCTATGCTGGTGGGTGAAAGCTGCTCTGCCAACACTTTTCCCACGATTGAGGTGGGCAATGCGTCCAGTCAGCTGGAGCATGAGGCCTCTACATCAAAAATTAGTGAGGAGCAGCTGCATTATTTCAGATCGCGAGGCATTTCCTTTGAAGATGCGGTGAATCTGATCGTCAATGGCTTTTGCAAAAAGGTGCTCAATGAGCTGCCTTTTGAGTTTGCTAAAGAAGCAACGGCCTTACTTACTCTCAAACTTGAAAATTCAGTTGGCTAGGATATGTTAGAAATAAAAGATTTATGTGTGTCTATCGAAGATAAAGAGATCCTTCGCGGAATTTCTCTCGTGATTGAACCAGGAGAAATTCATGCGATCATGGGGCCTAATGGCTCTGGCAAGTCAACGCTTGCCAAAGTTCTTGCTGGCCATCCTGCCTATACCGTAACCAGTGGCCAGATTATCTTGAATGGTCAAGAGGTGCAAGATCTAGAGCCTGAAGAGAGGGCCCATCTAGGACTCTTTATGAGTTTTCAATATCCTGTGGAAATTGCCGGCGTGAGCAACTCAGAATTTTTACGAATAGCCTACAATGCCAATCAAAAGGCGCGAGGCCTTGCAGAAATGTCAGAGGCGCAATTTGAGCAATATTTAGCGGCCAAGATGACGCTTATGGAAATTCGACCAGAATTTAAAGAGCGCAATGTCAACGAAGGCTTTTCTGGCGGTGAGAAAAAACGAAATGAAATTTTGCAAATGGCCGTCCTCGATCCTACAGTGGCCATACTCGATGAAACTGACTCTGGGCTGGATATTGACGCGATGCGTATAGTGGCTGGCGGCGTCAATCATTGGATGAATGAAGGCAAAGGATTGATTCTGATCACACACTATCAGCGGCTTTTGGACTACATCCAGCCTCATTTTGTCCACGTCTGTCTTGAGGGAAAGATTGTTCTTTCTGGCGGTCCCGATCTCGCACTTGAGCTGGAAGCCAAAGGGTATGACTGGCTCTTAGCATCGTCAAAGGAAGAAAGCTCTCATGCATAAATCTGATTTCATTACCTGTTTTACGCCGGCTCTTGACGATGCATCGCAAGCATTCAAACAGCTCAGGCAAAAATCGTGGGATCGCTTTTTGCAACTCGGCCCTCTTGAGAGTCGCTATGCACCGCTCGGTCAGATGCGCTTTCAGAAGGCAGACAAGTCTCTGCCAATGAAGCTGGAAGCTCATGAGTGCAGTTTGGTCTTTGTCAATGGCTGGTTTTGTCCTGAGCTGTCAAAGACAGCTCTTTTGCCAAAGGGCGCGTGCGTCTCGACTCTTACTCAGGCTATGAAGACTTTTAGTGCTCTTCTTGTTGCGAGTCATGCAAAGAGCAGCAAAGAAGATACTGACAGCTTTTCTCTGCTCAACGCCGCCGTCCATCAAGAAGGAGCATTTCTTTATCTGCCTCCAAAAACAGAGTTGAAAGTACCTCTTCATATCATTTCTATCATTGATCTCCCGGATGCCAATGCATGGGTCATGCCTCGGCTGCATCTTGTTGTTGGAGCGAGCGCTGAGGTGACATTGGTACACCGTACTCTATGCCTAAATGGTTCTTCTTACCTGTATAATGCGGCTGTAGAAATTCAAGCAGAAGAAAATGCACATGTACATAGCAGCTTTGAAGATCTGGGAGCGCCTTCGAACGATCAGTGGATGTTTGAAAGCCTCAGAGTGTCGCTCAAGTCAAATGCCACTTTTTCTGGCTGTCTCTTAACAAACTCGCATCGATCGCGGCGCGACTGGAAAGTGGCGCTTGCTGGAAGTGGTGCTGAGGCAAATATGAGCGGCGTATGGCTGCTGGATGGAAAAAAAGAGGCGAGCGTCAAGGTAAGCGTGGATCACCTGGTTCCACATTGCAGGTCGATGCAGCTTTTTAAAGGGGTACTGACAGATGCCGCCAGATCCAGTTTTGAGGGAAAAATCCTGGTACGCCAACATGCGATCAAAACAGAGGCCTACCAGCTCAATAATAACCTCATGCTCAGCGATCAGGCAGAGGCGCAAACCATGCCAAACCTCGAGATATATGCCGACGATGTAAAGGCATCTCACGGCGCCACTGTGGGGCAGCTTGACAAAGAGCAGCTCTTTTATCTGAAGACACGAGGCATGAGCGATGTGTGGGCACGAAACTCTTTAATTCATGGCTTTTGCGAGCAAGTGACGAAGCATTTACGTGAACCTGCACAGATAAGCCGTTTTCGAAAACAATTGGCTACTTATTTGCAGAAATGACACAGAAATGGATGAACTATAGAAAGCATTTTCCTATTCTTACCAGGCAAGTACATGATCATCCATTTGTCTACCTTGATTCTGCCGCTACGAGTCAAAAGCCAGATTCTGTGATCGAGGCTATCTCCACATTTTATAAAGAGCACTATTCCACCGTCCATCGATCTGTCTACCAAACAGCTGTAGAGGCGGGCGTCCGCTATCAAATGATACGGCAAAAGATCTCACGTTTTCTGAATGCGGCAAGCGATGAAGAAATTATCTTCACTCGTGGCACGACAGATGCTCTCAACCTTGTCGCAGCCTCGTTTGGAAAAGCCTTTATTGCTCCCGGTGATGAGATCCTCATTTCTGAGATGGAGCATCATTCCAATATTGTCCCCTGGCAGCTGATGGCCCAAGAGAGAAAGGCGCAGCTTCGAGTCGTTCCCTTTTTTGATAATGGCCTTCTCGACATGCAGGCTTTTCATGCGCTTTTATCAGCTAAGACCAAGATTGTATCGATCACCCACGCTTCGAATACACTAGGCACGATCAATCCTATCAAAGAAATTGTGGATGCCGCTCATGCTGTGGGAGCAAAAGTCTGTGTGGATGGAGCTCAGAGTGTTCCTCACATGCCAATCGATGTTCGCGCGCTTGGATGTGATTTTTTTGCCTTTTCCGGGCATAAAGTAGTTGGCCCTACCGGTATTGGCTGTCTGTATGGAAAAAAGGAGCTTCTTGACCAGATGCCGCCTTATCAAGGGGGTGGGGACATGATCGATACCGTGACCTTTGCCAAGACAACATATGCGCAAGCACCCCTCAAATTTGAGGCGGGAACACCGATGATTGCGGAGGTAATTGGCCTTGGAGCAGCGATTGATTTTCTATCGGGCATAGGCATGGCTGAGATCGAAGCATGGGAACGAGCGCTTCTTGATGAGTTGTGGCACTGTTTGAGCAATATGCCGGCTGTCAAGATCTTGGGAGAAAAAAATCAACGTACATCGCTTGTTTCTTTCACAATAGATGGAGTGCATCCGCTCGATATCGCCACGTTACTTGATCTGCAGGGGATTGCCTGTCGCTCAGGACATTTATGCGCACAGCCAGTCATGAGTCATTTTGGCTGCTCGGCAGCAACACGCGTGTCGCTTGCCTTTTATAATACAAAAGAAGAGGTGCATTACTTTTGCGACTGCCTGCAACAGGTCATCTCTCAGCTCAGCTAGTTATTAACCCCAGAACTCAGGTTATTAGTGGTGTTTAGTGTTGTTTCCTGGTATGCGGGAGTGACATAGGGTATCAGTATGGAAGAAGTTTTTACATGTTTTGATGGTGCAGATAGAGAGACGCTAGCAATTTTTGACGTGGATATGGTGCTGCTACAGCCAAGTGCTCCTGCCTTTCAAATGGCCAATATCAAGCGCTTTAGTGCCACTTGCAAGCGCATTATGAGGGAAATTCCTCAAGACAAACAGATGCTTTTTTTAAGCCTTATGACCACTAAGTATGGCGCTGTGCTGCTCGATGATCGTCTGCCAGAGTTTCTCGCGCATATGACGCAAAGGGGCATTCCTGCTATGGCACTGACTGCTAGCTTAACCGGGGGCTTTGGATCTATCCAGAAGATGGAAAACTGGAGAGTCGAGTGTCTGAGGCAATTAGGAATAGATTTTTCTCGTTCGATGATCCACCAGACACCAATTGTGTTTGACGAGCTTGCCTCCTACCGAGGCAATCACTGCCTCTACGTTGATGGTGTGCTCTTTGTGAATGGAAATGTTGTCTCTAAAGGAGAGGCGCTTGTCGCGTTTCTGAAAAAAACAGAGCTTTGGCCAAGTAGCATCATTTTTGTCGATGATCGTGAGGAGAATCTCAAAAGTGTGGAAACTGCTCTCCAAACAATAGAAAAGCCTATCAAATATCAGGGCGTGCATTATACTGGAGCCCAACGCTACCCTTCAAAGCCGATTTCGGAAGAAGAATTTGAGGCTCAGTGGCATCAACTGGCAAGCGAAGCAAAAGCTTTACCTGTGTAGAGATATGCAGATTCTAATATTCATTTTGTTATCTTCTATTATCTTTTGCTCTCCAAAAGAGATCAATGAAACAGCCGCGCGCATTTTCCAAAATGAATGCAGTGCCAAGAAGGAAAACCTTGTTCATTGGAAAGAAGGAGAAGAGTTTTTGTCCTTAGGAATTGGCCATTTTATCTGGTTCTGGGATGGTCTAAAGAGTCCTTTTGACGAACAATTTCCCCGTTTTATCGAGTATTGCAAAAAAGAGCGTGTGCCCCTTATTGCCCTCCTTGACAAGCATCAAGCCTGCCCATGGAAAAGTCGTGAGGAGTTTTTGCTGGCAGATAAGAAAGATATCGAAGATCTGACCCTCTTTTTACTGCGGACAAGAGAGCTGCAGGCACGTTTTATGTTTGATCGCCTCATGCAAGCCATGGAAAAGCTGACAGACTCTCGTCTAAAGGAGCGCTTTTTGAAAGTGGCCAAAAGCCGAGGCGGGATGTACGCCCTCATCGACTATGTCAACTTTAAAGGAGAGGGAGTCAAGCCAAGCGAGCGCTACAAGCTGCAAGGCTGGGGACTTCATCAGGTCCTGGAAGAGATGGATGATACCCAAGAAGTAATGAGCAGCTTTCGCCAGGCGGCAAAACGAGTGCTTGCCAGGCGTGTAGCTAATGCACCGGCGGAACGAAATGAAGGTCGATGGTTGCAAGGGTGGTACAATCGCATTGACACCTACAACATAGCGTAGGAGAAATAGATGCTTCCATATCATGGTGTCGCTCCGTATAGGGCATATTCGCATACAAATCATTTGGCGAAGAAAGTGCGCCTGCAAAAAAACTCTGTTTCTGTTCTCACAAGATCCTTTAGCAAATTGCAGTTAACTGACAAAGAAGTGCGTGCTCCTAAGACGGTAGATTTTAATGTAAATGGGATTTGCAATCTGAATTGTCACTGGTGCTGGGGGCCAGATCATAAGGCAAAGGAAGAGCTGACAAATGATCAATGGAAAGAGATCGCTGGCAAGTTGCACGCACTAGGTACGCAAAATATCACATTTACAGGCGGAGAGCCTCTCATGAAAGAGGGGCTTGCAGATCTTCTGAAATATGTTCAAGGGTTAGGCGTGAGAACGACCTTATCTACAAATGGGCTGCTCTTGAGGAGGCTAGGGACGCAAGTATTGCCCTATGTGAATGATATTGGATTGCCCCTTGATGGACATACCCAAGCAATAAACAGTAGCATGAGAGAAGGCTCTCCCAAACACTTTGAGAGAGTGCTTGAGGCAATTGTGCGAGTGCAAAAGGAGTATCCGAAAATAGATCTTACTGTCAGAACAGTACTCTCTAAGAAAAATGAGGAATCAGTTCCTTTGATTGGCAAAACACTTCGAGACTTTGGAGTTGATCCGACAAAAATACGCTGGAAAATCTATCAAGTCACCCCCACAGGCATACGAAAATCTGATACAATTCAGCAAGATTGGTGTGTTTTGGATAAAACATTCGATGAGGTGGTTGAGCAGACGAAAAAAGCAAATCCTGAATTTGCTGCTATTTCTACTCTTAAGACCGAAGGACATGCCGGAAGGTATTTTCATATCTATCCGGATGGAAAGTCTCATATATTTATAGATGGTGCAGATGGATTGCCTGCACCATTTCCACTGGGAAATATAGGGGCGCATTTTGATGTAGTACTTGCCAACTTGCAAGCGCATACCCTATCGGGCAATCAAATTCGCTAGCGCCTTTTATTAAGCAGCCGATGACATCGCACGCCCTGCTGGAGTCACTGCATATAGAAGCCCAAGTGAGATAGCATTACAGCTACTGCCGATAGTATGGATAGCGCCAAGACGGGCATCTTCCCAGAGGTCTGCTTTGGCTGTCTGGCAGCTGGTCTTGAGCCAGGCGAAGCTGTGAGCAAGCCAATTATTTTGTGAGGCTTTTTCTCCTGCTTCTGATGCTTTGTAGCCAGCTTCTGCCATTATTGCCAATAGTGTGCTCATGAGGGACTGCGGCAGACTGATCAAAACATGCATTGCTGAAAACGGGACGTTAATAACTGGCCATAGAACTTCTACATCTGCCATTTTTTCATGCATTACTCTAATAATTGGCATATTTTATCCTTTTGTTACTAACTGGATATTATCTATGAAAATTTTATTAAAGTAAATTTGTTTTGTTTGGCAGAGTACCGGCATTGAAGGCGGGGATTATTTCAATAAATTCTCTGAGCCAGACTACAATTTGCTGTCGCAGCTCGCCACAGAGATAGACCCATCCCAGGCAGACCATTAAAATCGCAAGCCATGACTTGAGTCCCATTCCCAAGAAGGTAATCTGCACTTGCGGCGCTAGGCGGTTGATGACTCCTAAAAAAGTATCCGTCATCAAAATCGCAAGAAGTGCGGGTGCTGAGAGCTGGAGAGCAAGGGAAGCAAAGACCTGCAGGGCTTTGATCAACTTTTCTTGGATGAAACTTTGAGGGGCAAAAAAGAGTGGGTTGAGAAACTTATCAGGGGGAACAATCGTGTAGGAATCGAGAATAGAATCGATCACAAAAAAAGGGCCATCAACAGCAAAGAAGAGGGCGATCAGCACCAGATTATAGAGTGTGCCAATAGGTGAGGATTGATTCTGGATAGTAGGGTCGTTGGTCATCAAGCTGGCAGCGCCTCGCTGGTGATCAATGAAGACTCCTGCCGAAGAGACAATCAAAAATGGCAGCCCAAGGAAAAAGCCCATGATGGAGCCTATGAAAATCTCTTTGAGGAGCAGCAATACAAGAGTTCCGTTGAAAGAAAGAGGCTCTGTAGAGGTCAGCAGAATTTGCGGCATGACAATTGTCACAAGACAGAGGGCAAAAATGACTTTTACGGGATGAGGAAGCACCCTCGAGCCAAAAAATGGAGCAAGGGTAATAATGGGCATGATGCGTGCTGCTGCCAGGAACATCAACGAGGCAACGGGCACTAAAGAGCCCTTGGTTGCCACAGGACTTCGCATGAAAATCTCAAGATAATCCACAGATGTTCCTTAAATTAGTACGTTTACGCTAAAGTAGTACGTTTACGCTATCCTGCCCATCCTCATTTTTTTTGCCAAGCCTACTCTCTTAACTTGTAGAGTCGTTTATTCGCTGCTGGCGGGTTTTTTGCGCTTTGCGCTCTTTACCATTGAGAGGATTGGCGCTTCTGGTATCTGTCGGCAGCGAGGCAAGGATCTCTTCTCTGCGCTGATGATAATACGCGGCAAGCTCTGGATATCTCACTTTGAGCCAGTCGTGCAGCGGCCCCATGCGCACATCAAATTCAAATTTCATGCGCTCGTAAAGATTGATGGTAGCGTGCTTGGTAATATGGCCGGTATCGATATAGATGGCTCGGTCTTTGACAAAGCCAATGTTATTGTTACGCATGAGGGCAACATCACTGTCAATAAAGCCTTTTTGCGCCACACTCAGCAGCAGATCAAAGATCTGATCAAGACGAGCCTTTGCTTGATCTATTTTGCCACTTTCCATCAGCTCCTTGAGCACAGGAAGCACATAGTGGGCTCTCTTCTGGATAATGAAACTAGCATCATCTCCTCGAACGCGGTGCATTTGGCCTGTAAAGTCGTAGAGTTTGATATTTTTAATCAAATCACGCGTAGTATTGAGGTGGACATAGAGAATACCAGCCTCTTCAGGAAATTCTTCATATCCAAGCTTTGAACTTGAAAAGATTTCTTCTCGATGAGCAAGCCGGTTGTCCATCTCGGCGCGAAAGTTAGCGCTGAACAGATATTCAAAAGGCTTTTCACTAAAAGGAACTTTGCGAAGACGTGTTTGATGGAAAAATTTTATTACATAGTCGCCATCTTGGCTAATAAAAGCTGTTGCTTGAAAGCCCTTGCCTAGCCAGTAAAATGGCTGCTGGCTCACCATGTTGACGAACTCAATCAGCTCTGGCGGGGTGTTCACGTCCCACTCAGGATTATAGGGAAATTGGTTGATAATTTGGCTGACGTTAAACTTTTTGCCTGGCCTTGTGATCATGGCCACTCGTTCATCGATATGCTGTACTTTCAGCGCGATGAAGAGAGCTAGTGCAAAGAGCGACAGTGTAGCTATATTTTTACATGAGAATATTTGTCTAAAACGATTCATTTTCCGAATTCCTTGAAATTGAGCCTATTAGGATATAGAAAAAGGGCGCTCAAATGCAAGTTATTTTTCTAGCTGCAAGAGACTGTCTTTAAGAGACTGTCTTTGGGTTTAGCCGCTAAGACTCCAAACAGCAAAGTTGGAGAAGATGTTAGAAGAAAAGCTCATAATCTGAGATCCCAGCCATGAGCCCATAAAAATCAGCGTCAGTACTACAGAGACAAGTTTGACTACAAACGGGAGGGTCTGTTCTTGGATCTGCGTCGCTGCCTGAAAAATGGCCACAATAGTACCGAGAAACATACTGATCAACACAGGAGGTGCTGAAAGAATCAGAATCAGCAAGAGGCCTTGGTAGGCAAGGGTGATAATTTGATTTTGAAACATAGTCTGTCCTTTCCCCTAATATTAACGGAATGTGGCCACAAGGCCTTCAATCAAGAGCGTCCAGCCATCGAGCATAACAAGCAAAAAGAGCTTGAGAGGCATAGAGATCGTTACCGGTGAAAGCATCATCATCCCCATCGCCAGCAAGATGTTGGATACCACAAGATCGATGACAAAGAAAGGAATATATATCAACACCCCAATTTCGAAAGCAGATTTAAGCTGCGTCGTAATGAATGAAGGGACGAGGACCATAAAATCATCAGGCTGCAGAGCGTCGCGATAGTTTTCTGGCAGCAGACGATAAACAGTGCGGAAAAACACGCGCTGATGCTTTACAAGCGAGTTGTTCTTTAAAAAATCACGAAAGGGCTCGCGAGCAGCAGAGGCCACTTCAAGGACATATTGAGCGGAATTTGATGAAAAGAGCTCTTGAGGCACATCTTTTCTGGTAATGACTGTTTGTGCCGCATCGTACATCTTGACACCCGTAGGAAACATCACATAAATGCTCAATAAGAATGCCACTCCGTTGATTACCTGGTTAGGTGGAGCCTGCTGCACCCCAAGGGCATTTCTAAGCAGCGACAGAACGACCACAATTTTTACGAACGAAGAGAGGATCATGATCATAAACGGCATGAGTGACATAAAGACAATTGCCGTTCCCTGGGTAATCAATGAGGGGCGCTCAAGCATCGTGAAATTTTTTACTTGCTCTTGAGGCATTGGGATGAGCTTGTTTTGCTGTTCCTGGTTTGCTTGAGGTTGTGTAGAGACACTGACAGGAGCTGCTGCAAGAAAGTTCTGTGCAAATAGGAACAACAAGAGGCAAAAAAGAGAGCGCAACATCATGACTCCTTGCGTAAGGTATCTCCAAGAGCAACAAACGCGGCTTCCAAATTTCTCCAGCGATCTTTGAGCCTGGCGTTGATAATACCACCTTCTGTCTCAATGATACAACCACCTTGTTCAATATCGTCGCGTTCGCGGATGGAGAGAGACTCGAGGCTTTCAAAGAGCTGCTTCAATTTGTTTTTTCCTTGTTCGAGCACTTCTAAGTCTGCGCGATTTACGTAAATCACAATTCGCTTATGCAGCGCCACAGATTTGAGAGTGATGGAGACGATATCTAGAATCGCAGCAGGAGCCGTCGTAAGCTCTGTGGAGACAATTTTTTTTGCTGCTTTGAGAGCAATTGGCATGATAAGTTTTTGCATTTCCTCACGCACTTTTGCAATCTCTTCTTCCATTTTAGCAAGATGCACCGCCCATGCTTGATAACCCTCTGCAAAACCCTCCTGTATCGCCTGCTGCTTGAGCACTTCACACTCTGCGATGACCTGTTTACGGTACTCTTCTGCTTCGCTGATGATGGTTTGGAGAACCTCTTCAGCCGTGAGCAATTTCGAGATGTCTTCAGCGGCAACAATCTTTGATTGCCCCGTCTGACGAATGGTGGATCCATAAATCAATGAAAAATATTTTTTGTCACTCACGGCGTGCTATCTATTTTTAAAAATTGAAGAACTTGTTGGATCTGCGCTTTTGCCAGACTCGTCGCTCCAGGCGCTTCTTCCGGCTGTATATTTTGCAGTAAAAACTTGGCTCTTGGCATATCAAAGGCATGCGAGATATACCACAGAAAATCAGGTTCGCTCCCGGCAAGGGCTAGTGCAAGCCGCTGCAATCCACGCTTGTGTACTTGCATAGGAAATCGTTTTGGGTCTTTTAGCAGATCCCGAAGAGAGATGCCGCTGGCTGTAGATTTTGACTTTTGTCTGAGACATGCTCGGAGATACTGCTGTTGGGCAGGAGTCAAAAGCTGGATGACAGTTTGTAAAATGCGCCTGTCGACGATATGCCGCACTTCATCTATCAGGTCATACATGGCTAAAAGATCAACAACATCAAGAAGTTCTTGTTTGTTCAGCTTCAGGAGCACGCTCAAGTCGCCCTGAGAGAGAAGGTCTTTGGGTAAGACGCCGTGTTCTTGCCATTTACGATGAAAAAAACCGAGAAGAAACTGCTTAACAGGCTCAGAAATTGGCGTTGTAAGGACACCATTTTCTGCGTCTGTAGGCTGCAAGGCAAGAGCAACATCCTGAGGAAGTATCGCCAGATAGAGCTGTTTAACCTGCTCTGGCAAAGTAGAAAAAAATGGCTCAAACCAAGAAGCATCACAAGAATGGAGCCACTGATCGGGGTTGAACAGCATGAGATGTGGATTTTTTTGTGTGTATGGCACAGTCGCCAGCAACTCATACGTTTCTTTAGGCATGATTTTGCAAAGAGCTTCCGGTTTTGCTGGGAAGTACTTATTGACAAGTAGCCGGAAAAAAATCAACTCTCGTTTCAGTGACATAAACTCCAGTGAATAAACTCTTACGGTGTTTCGACATTTTCCTGAACTTTTGGACCTTTTGGCTCATCCGGTGGTTTTTTTTCATCCGTAGCTGTCTGGCTCTCTTTTCCTCCGGCAGAGGCTTGCTGAAATTGATCTGGCAATGCAGAGAGATGAAACAGCTGTTTGATACCGCCGCGTTGTTTCAGGATGGGGTAGAGTTTCCATGTGAGCCAGCATGTCGTGAAAAAGAGAAGGAGAATCAAGATGCATAAAATGAGGAAGATGATTTGAAAGCGCGTGAGGGATTCTTTTGCAATCACCAAGCTCCATACCTTCACATAGTCAAGTTCTACGGGCTGATCTCTCGTCAGGCTCACATCTGAAAAGCGAGCGCGATCAGGGATCACCGTAACATTGTCAAATGGCAAGTTGTTGACAGAGCTTGAGACGAGTCGTTTGATTTTTGTAATTAAATGGCTGTTTGGATCATCCAGTACGCCTGTGTGCTTGACATAGACAGAGGCTGTGACAGAGCCTTTAGGAGCATTAGGGTTGAGAGGATCTTCTTCAGGAAATGACAGCTGTACATCAGCATCTACAATGCCATCAATTTTACGGATGGTACTGGCAATTTGATCGGCAAGTCCTGCCTGGTAGCGAATTTTTTCTTGCATGTCTGAAGGAACAAGCCCGCCGGCAGAAAAGAGCTGCAGCAGATTATGTCCTCGCCTCCGAGGAAGGCCATTGGCACTCAAAATAGCCATCGCTTCTGTAGACTCAGAAGAGTCAACAGCAATATCCCACAAGACTTCTTTGGCAGCGCCGCCGCCGCCGCTTTCGATTTCTTTGATTTTATATGCAGAGATATCTTTGCTTGACAAGAGGACCATGATCTCATTGGCTTCTCGTTCATCTAGGCCATTGACAATCGTTTTTTTCGACTCACATCCAGTTGCTGCAAAGGAGATAATTCCGATAACACAGAGCAATACGAACGTGGTTTCTGAAAAGAGGGTAGAGAGAGAAAAGAACTCTTTTGCCCAGGCTCTTAAATGGTGATTCATATATACACTTCCTGTATAAAGTGTGTTGATAGTAGAACAGATCTTTTTTTCCTAGTAATTTTCACAAGCAGCCTGCAGATACATGACAAGCGATTTTTTTTGGTTCACTTGCGGATCTTGTAACATTGTGAAAAGCAGCTTCTTTTCTTCTTCTGTCAATTCAAAGTGACTTAGTGCCACGGCAGCACGCTCTGTATCTTTGGTGATCGGGCGGCTCGTAAGCTGGTTGAGACAAAATCTTTTTGCTGTATCCCCGATCATTGCCAGAGATGCTAAACAGGCACTTTCATTGTCAAAGTCGCAGCTTCCAATCATCATAAAAAGGGCAGGTATGGCTGCATCACTTTTCAAAATTCCCAGTGCATACGCAGCGGCTGCCGGGGCCATGCCATATCCTGGAAATAGTGGATCCAAGAGAATATCTTTTGAGAGCAGTTCTATCAGATAGGGTACAATCTTTTGCCCTAACTTTGCAATCGCTTCCGCATCAGTATAAGAATCTTCTTCGCTCAAAATTAACTCTGCACAAGCCTTAGCTTCTTCAGATTCTGGGTGCTCACATTGCTGTCTGAGGATTTTGTAGAGGCTGCGTGAGCGAGCGATCTTTTCTGCATCAGCGCCTTGCAAAAGAAGTGGTGCCAAATCTCTTCCTAACTGCTCTTGAAGAGCAGCCAGCTCTTGTATTTTTTCAATATCGACATCAAGAACGGCGCCTTTTCCTTCATTGATGTAGTAGTCAATCATGAAGGAAAAATTGGAAGAAAAGTGAGCGTCTCGATGAAGGAGAATATCTCTATCTTGTTCGTCAAATAGAGGCATCGCCTCTTCACTTTCTCCCTCGAGCGGAGGCAAGTAGGCAAGCGCTGATTTTTGCTCTTCTATAGCCTCTATTTCAAAGGATTTTTCTAATATGCCATCTAGCAGGCTGCCTTTGATCTGCTCAAAGGTACTTTCATCTATAGGTTGATCATTCATCAGTGGCTGGTAATAGAAATGGTTTGGTTATTTTTTTGTATGAAGAGGTGTGCATTGTAGCTTGAGCGTACAAATGGACCTGCATACATATGGGAAATGCCGATAGCCTTCCCATATGCCTCGTAGGAGGCAAAGAGATCGGGATGGATAAATTCTCGTACCTGCAGTTTTTTCTTACTTGGGCGCAGGTACTGGCCGATGGTAACAATATCGCACCCTGCCCCTTTTAGATCAGCAAGTGCTTGCTGGACTTCCTCCTCTGTTTCGCCAAGACCAAGCATGATGCCTGATTTTACCAGCAGCTGCGGATAGTTGGCCTTGACATAGGTGAGGACAGAAAGAGAGCGCTCATAGGTGGCCTTATGGCGGACCTGCGGGGTAAGCCTTCTAACGGTTTCAATATTGTGATTAAAAATTTCAGGAGCTTCCCGGGCAAGCAGATCTAGAGAGCTGAAATGCGCTGAAAAGTCTGATGTCAATGTTTCGATTGTGACACTAGGATCTGTCTTTCGTATGGCTCTGATAACCTCGACGAGATGATGGGCGCCGCCATCGGCAAGATCATCGCGGGCCACCATCGTCAGCACGACATGTCGAAGGCCAAGGGATAGTACAGAAGCAGCGACTCGCTCGGGCTCATCGGGATCAAGGGGTGCCGGCTGTTTGGAAAAGTCAATCTCACAAAAACCGCAGCTGCGTGTACAGGACTTACCCATCAGCAAAAAGGTGGCGGTCTTTTTGGAGTAACACTCAACCAGATTTGGACACTTTGCCTCCTCGCACACAGTATGCAGACGATTGCTGGAAATAGCCTCATGTGTCTGCCAGAGGGCATTGCCTGCTGGCAGCTTTCTATGCAGCCACTCCGGAAAGTGGCTTTTTCTTGGGCTGGTCGTTTTGGGCCGGGTGTCAAACAGATCCTGATGTGTCATGATGAACGTAGCCAGTGAAGAGGCATCCCTTGAGCAATAAAGGCGCTTTCCATCCACGCTTCTGAGAGTGTAGGATGGGCATGAATGGTTTCGGTAATAGATTCTACCGTCAGTTCGTTGGTAATGGCAAGGGTTATAGCGGCAAGTAAGTTGCCGGCTTCATGACCCACCACCTGTGCGCCCAAAATCTGGCCAGTAGTCTCATCGACAACAAGCTGGGCAAACCCTTCAGTCTGCTGGGCTGCTTGTGCTTTACCAAGTGCCTGGAAGGGATAGGGAGCGAGTTTTGCCCGAAATCCTCGTTTTTTTGCAGCATCCAGCGTCATGCCGCAGCTGCCAATCTCAGGAATGGTGAAGATCACGCCAGGAACAGCATCGTAATTCATCAGCAGCTCATGGCCCATAATATTGCTGGCAGCTACTAATCCTTGGTGGGTGGCCACATGGGCATACAGGGACTTTCCTGTCACATCACCAATGGCATAAATGCCGGGCACGTTGGTTTGCATCTTGGCATTGACTATGATAGAGCCTCTTTCTGCGACCACGCCTGCTGCTTCCAGGCCAAGTCCTTGGCTATTTAACGCTCTGCCAATGGCTACGAGTGCAATGTCGGCCTCTACTTTGCTTGAATCCTGATTTGAAGTTTTCATGCATACAGTCACGCTATTTGCCTGCTTTTGGATCTGTTCCACTCCACAGGAAGTCATGATCTGAATGCCGCGGCTCTGAAAGGATTTTGTAATGGCCGCAGAAATTGTGGGGCATTCAAGGGGTAAAAGGCGATCGAGAGCTTCTACGAGGGTGACTTGGACGCCAAACTCTGCATACAAAGAGGCAAATTCGCAGCCAATGACGCCGCCGCCGACAATGACCATCTTTTTTGGAAGCGTGTTTAGTTGCAAAATAGAAGTAGAGGAATGAATCAACTTTTCATCAAAGGCAAAAGCAGAAATTTCTCTCGGCTCAGATCCTGTTGCAATGATAATGTTGCTGGCCCAAATCAGGCAGTTATCTTCGCCTTTGACTTTGATCTGGTTTGGAGATGTCAGCGTGCCATATCCTTTGATAATCTCGATATTATTTGAGCGTATAAGGCCCTCTAGGCTTTTTCGCAGACGAGCGACTGTCTGGTCTTTGGATTTTTGCATGTCGGCAAAATTGATCGTGATATCTTTGACATGAATGCCAAATGCTGAGGCCTTTTTCACGGTATGAAGCGCCTCTGCATTGGCGACAAGTGCTTTTGTGGGGATGCAGCCGCGATTGAGACAGGTGCCGCCAAGTTCTCCAGCTTCGATAATAGCGACTTTTTGTCCATTTTGCGCCAGCCTAATAGCTGCGGGATAGCCACCAGGACCACTTCCTATGATAGCTACATCAAATTTTCTTTCCTCCATGAGCCCTCTTTAGTAAGATATAACGCGAGAAAGATCGACAAAATGGCCAAAAGTTTACCGGCTGTTATCCGAAACTCGCGCTATCTAGTGTAGCAATGTTGAAGAAAATTCTTCAGCAAAATAGTATGATTTTTTATCGAGGGACTGGCATGAAACCATCTGCGAATAGCAACCAAATGACGCTTTGTTGGCACTGTGAAGAGGCTGTGCATAGGTATGCTACCCACTGCCCCTACTGTCAAAAAAGTTTAATGCCAAGCCAGATGACAAGTCAGCCAGTTGCCAAAGAGCCTCTTTCTCCCACAGGAAAAATTGCGGCTATTCACTCTCAAGAAAATCCCTTCGCTTCTATCATAGATGAACAGTTCCAGACTCCTACAGCAGAAGAACTTCCCTCATTTGTCTCACAAGCATTTTTTGTGCTGCTCTCTCTTGCTTCGCTGCTTGCAGGATCTTTTTTCTTTTTCTTTGGCATTCTTATCAAGCTCTTTTCTCATGATGGCGTCTTTACGCTCGAATGGAATATCTCCAGCTGGCCCTATTTTGTCTTTTCGGCCATCATCCTCGTCATTGTTGGGCTTGCCACTCTCTCAAAAGTTGAGAAGTAGGCTTATAATTGATGAAGACATTCTGCGAGCTGATTTGGAAATTTGACAGGAACTCTCTCTAAAGCTTCCAAAAGGTTGTCTTTGGTCAGGTCCTGACGTAGAAGAAGCTTTGGGGCATGCTGCCTCCAGAATATCGTAAACTGGTTTAAAAATTCCTGCCGTACCTGCTGTGTGAAATCGCGTGCTTTGATCATCTCAAATGGTTTGTATGGATTTTGAGTTGGGCGCTTGCCAGCCACCTTGTACATGCCTATTAAAGGAAAAAGAAAGGCTTCATTCTTTATTCGACTTCTATAGGGAATAAAGTCTTTGTCCAAGCAAAATTGACCAATAGTCTTGAAGGCGATAGCCATGTCTGGCGATTGAACTTCCTTAGAATGGGCAAGCAGGTGCTTGCCAAGAGCATTCCAGAATATCCGATCCACGCCTATGGCAGAGCCGATGTCCAAATGGTAGCCATCATGCAGATAAAATGGCAGGCTCAAGGATTCAAGTGCTTCGATAGAAGGAGTTGGAATTTCACTGCCACTTGTCATCGACATGATGCGTTGGTGGTTATCTGAGAATTTCTCAATAGATCTTGTCCCCAAGGCAAAAATTGGTTTTTCCGGCATTTCTGGATAGCGATGGGCTAGCAGCTTTTCATAAATATGGGGCGAGAAGACATAGATTCTGCGCTCTTGTGTTTGTTGATTTATGAGGACAAAAGGATAGGCTTCTGCCGCCAATATAGCCGTGTAATGATAGAGGATGGTGGCATATAATGGTTGGCGGAGGCTGACAATAAAGCAGGCATCTTCTCTGGAAGAGAGATTGCCAAGGATCTGCCTGGAGATGCGAAATGCTTTACATAGAGGGGTAAGGAGTTCATCTATGGTTGCCTCTGGCTGCCTGCAGGTGGAAATGAAAGAGACTCCTGGAAGACGCTCTTGCATCTGTTTTGCCATGCCATAGAGCATGATATATCCAAGTTCTTTGTCGGTAATGAGTCCTTCTAGTCCAGCACGTATTGCGATCTTGCGCACCCTTTGCACTTGTGGGGGCTCCTCACGGAGGCTGGAGAGCTCTGTTTGAGAAAGAGGGCTTTTTGTAGTTTCTGCTATAATCTCTCTTTTAAGAGGAGCTGGCAGTCGCACAAAAAGCTCTCTCTTTAAATTTTGTTCTACGGTGTGTATCCGGCGTTGTGTAAATGCCCACTTATTATAATGGGGCGCTGCTAGTTGGCAGCCTCCACAGACGGCGATTGTGGCGAGGGCGGCAGGGATTCCCCCAGCATAGGCAGCGCCTGCAACAGTGAGGGAGGCAACCACAAGAGGCTTTGAGATATAGGCAGTCAGAGAGTGGCACAGGTCGTCAGAGAGAAAGAGAGGAAGCATGGATAATAACCGTTACAATGATGTTTAATAGGGGCGATATGATCAGCTATACACTTAGAAACTCGCAAGATTTTTCTCTTATGGAGTAAATTGAGTGATTTGTTTACAATCTAGCTGTTTTATAATTAAAAACAGGCATTTATTGTGGCGACCTCTTCTGTTACAGCTATTCAAAGTTTCATGGATATTCCGTGTGATGTGCAAAAGAAGATCGCCTGCTCTTTTTCCAATATACAAGATATCCGTCATCTCCTCTCGTCATGCAAATTTTTATATACAGACTTTTCTGTTTGGCCGGATCATTATATAAAAGAACTTTTGTCTTACCGCTTTTCCTGCTCATTCCATGCCTTTAACCGTAAAAGCGTTGATATGGATCTTCTTCAGAGGATATGCCGGGCGATTCAAGCGAAGGCGATCCACCCCTCTTGTTCTATCAGCAGCTGCTGCCATCACCTAGAGAAATTGACTTCTTTCATGCATGAAAAAGAGGCACACTGTTTGATTCCGGTAGAAGAAGTGAGATTTCATGATTCCCATATTTCTCTAAGCACGCTCAACTTGGTAGCCAAGATCTCTGCTATACGGAAGATCACGCTATCTGGTTGGGATAGATTGATTGGTGATTTCAATCCTGGCAGAGAATTTTCAATTGCTTCCGTGACCTCTCTTCAACTGACTTTTTTTGATATATCTAGTACTTGGTCTACATCTCATTCTGCTCTTCTGGCTTGTTTTCCCAAGTTGAGAGATTTAAAAATACAGCACCCGGTGTCAAATTTTAGGTTCATTGATCAGATAAGTCGCTGCCCAGATGTAGAGCAGTTGGAAGGCGCTCTCGATTTGCGCTCTTTTACAAAGAAAGATTTTCAAAAGATGGCTGATGTGTTTCCTAGCCTGAAACTAAAAGAGCTTTTTTTAAGAGGTTGCTCGGCAATTAACGAATTACATCTTCACAAAATACTTACACTATCGAATGTAACACGGCTAGATGTTTCCAACACGCCGATCTCTGCTAAAACGTTGGTAGAATGGCTTGAGCATTGCCCCCGTGTTGAAGTAGTCGATCTCTCTTTCTGTCGAGGTCTTAATTTTTTGAATAACGAGGCAGACAAGCGCTTTGATCAAGTAAAAGAACTCAGAATCATAGGCTGGCAAGATAGAAAAAGAGAAAGAGATATCTGCAAGGGCCTATTTCCTCGGGCAACAATTTACGAAAGAGAGGCTTGCGGTAGTCTTATGCTTCCTGCACTAGATGTAGTTCTGGATGAAGTGATTTGAGGGAGAAGACAGTTTCTAAACATATATAATTAAGGTGCCCATTCATGACAGTCTCATTACCTGGTGTCCCAGCGGATACAACGACAGCCTATTCACTTATTGCCACTTGCACAGATTCATATTATCAGGTGGAATTGCTTGCTTCGTCTCCTCAACTCGAGCTTCCTACTGTCGTAGAAACAATCAAGTTTTGCCGTGGCGCGACTACGTTGGCCACTCCAAGGGATCCAGTCTCGCTTCGCCGCCTTAACACTCTGAAAGAAATTCCTACCATAAGGAGTCTGGTATTCATGGACCCAGGTGTATTGCAAGATTTCACGTCTTATCCAAAGGCCCATGTTGTTCCTGTGACATCTCTTTCAGTCATTTTCCGAAATGAGGGGTGTATGGCACAAGACACCACTGCTACCCTTGTATCCTGCTTGCCGAATCTTAAAAAATTGCAGTTGTGCTTTCCCCCGCCAAACTATATGCCGATGTTCATATCTAAGATAAAGCCGCATTCGGGTATACGACAGATTAAAGATGTACAGCAGAAGGATTTACAGTGTGCTGATTTTACCACGAGTGATTTTCAGAGGCTGGCAGTCGTATTTCCAAATTTACAGCTCGAAACACTCTCTTTAGCATGCCATCGGACCATCAATCAGCTGGAGGTTTCCAAAATGCCGAAATTTGCCAATGTAAACCGGCTGGATGTGTCTACAACACTTATCACCGCTACGAAACTCATTGCGTTGCTTAGTCATTTTCCTTCTGTGCAAACGATCAATCTGACCTCTTGCAGTCAATTTGATTTTTCTGAAGAAGAGTTAGATAAACCTTTTAAGGGTGTTACGCGTATAGAGAGCCTGAATTGCTTTCCATTGGCAAAAATAGAGCGCGAGATGCTCCAGAAGGTGTTTCCAAATGCCGCAATTAAAGAAGCAAACGTTACAACTTCAGACAACGTCACTCCTCTTTCTTTGATGGCAGAGCTTGGCAACCGACACTGGGGATATTAGCCAACGCGGACAACTTGGCAGTTCTAAGAAGCCGTTGCCGAAAATTGGGGGCCACTTGGGTTTAAACTATACGTAATGTTTTTTGCACTCTGGGGTCGTGGTCAGCTCCATTTGAGTTGTAGAAGGTAGCTAGTGCGCGAACTGCTGCAAACTCATCTGGATGCGATTTCTTTGTCCAACCAGCTCGCTCAAAGAATTCCGCTGCATAGGCTATACGGCTGATGTATTTATTTTGATTTTCTGGTTGCATTAAGCGTGTCTGATTTTGAGGGTCTTTTACGACTCCCTGATCTGTAAACCAGCTTCTTTTACGCTCCAAATCTTGC
>CAYOTQ010000002.1:0-2745 GCA_964406915.1 uncultured bacterium | reverse complement strand
GTGGAAGGCCTTTTTTGCAAATTCCTGAGGCTGGGCAAGTATTTTATCCAGCACCAGAATATGAGCCCAAAATCTGGCTTGATTATTTTGCCATGAATCAAGGCCATACCACTTTATCGAGCCGTTTTGGTCTCTTTCTAATAGTACCGTTACCCAATGGCCGTGACTGCCCATCACGAAGGCATGGTGAAATGGCTTTTTATCTTGAAGCTTTTTTGAAAGCTCAACAAGGCTTGCAATATGGGGGAGTGTTGTTTCATCGCCAAAAACATTTCCTGGTCCAACAACCTCATCTATGATGAGTTGTCCACTCTGACTGCGTAGCTCACCTTCATACGCGAGCATGGTAAGAGAAGTGTTTGCTGTTTTTGCAACTTGGTGTGCCGCGCTTAGTGTTTCAGAAGTGTCATAGCGGGCCGTTAATGATGTGTCAGATAGCTCTCTCCAAAACTCTGCAAGTGGAGCGATTGAGGCGTCTCCTTTTGGACCGGATTTGGCTTGAATAGGTGTTTTAATAGCTTGATAGACAGTCTTGTTTTCGAAGGCCTCTTTAGTAAAGAGACCTTGGAGTATTCCTAGTGCTATGGTAGCGTTTTTGAGCGCATGAATACCGCAGAATACAGGTGCTTCATTTGTTTTGGTTTGATCGAGTACTTGAATAAATTCAAGAGGTACAGCTTGTCCTCTAAAATGTATAGGTTCACGCCTGCGGCCCGGATCTGAAAGGGAAATAAATTCATTGGCGGCATGGTGTGTATTTTTGTCACCGCGCGCAATAGAAGGATTTGTGGCAGCTAGGGTTGTTGTTAAGCGGTTACGCATTACTTGGTCAACAGTATTTTGACTGCCTTCAACGCTTATTTTTTTGATGACTTTTCCTGAAAAAACAGAATCCCAGAGATTTTTAACGGCACATCGGTAATCCCTGAATGCAAGTGGTAGCAGAAGAAGTGCAGCAGCTGTTGCTCCAATGGCTCCAAAAGCCAACCCAATGCGATGCAATATAGAGAGATCTTTCTGGAAAATAACCTTTACGAGGTTGTCTTGTTTTGAAGGTTTTGTTTCAACATATTCCCATGATTTAAATTCTTCAGGGATTGCATCTGGCTTGTATACATGCATGTGTGTCATCTGAAATTCCTAAGTAAGGGGGATGTAGTTAAGCCCCCTCTTCTAATGCACAAGCTCGTCTTTGCCGGCGCCGCAGCATTTCTTATACTTTTTCCCGCTGCCACAGGGGCAGACATCATTGCGGCCCACTTTTGGCCCCACAAAAATTGGCTCTACCGGTGTTTCTACAGGCTCTGTGCCTTGTATGGCGGGCGGCAGCACCTCTTGATCAGGCTCTTCCCCAAGATCCGCTGTGAAAGAACGGCCAGTCTCTAGCTGCAAGTTGAGAGGCAGCCCTTGAGGGGCGCTGAGCAAGATTCCTTGCGGCATGAGTCGATAGGAGGGGAAAAGTTCGAGTTTAAAGAGGGCCTTGGCGGTTTGCTCTTTGAGATGCTGCGTGAAGCGCTCAAAAAGGAGAAAGGCCTCATGCTTGAATTCCATCAGAGGATCTTTTTGTCCAACCGCTCTGAGGTGTACGTCTGAGCGTAGGTGATCCATGGTAAGCAGGTGCTCTTGCCAGAAATGATCGATTGTTTTGATCATGACGGAGCGACAGGCGTTGTCGATCAGCTGCTCGGGCTGAAAGTCTGGGTTATTAATCAACAAGGCAGCTTTCTGCTTGTCGGCTGCCATCTTGTCTGAGAAGGCTGTGATAATTTTGCTTTCTGCCTTCTGTGCCAAGTCGTTTGCGTCCAGCCGATCTTCATCAAAGTAGCCGGGCTCAAAGGTAATGGGCAAGTAGTGCATCAGCCACTGTCTGAAGCCTTCTGGATTCCAGCCATCTTCTTTATCTCTGCTTTTGAAAAAGAGGTTAGCGCCTGTCTGGATCATGCTCTGGAGGAGTTCTGTGGCCATGGTCATGGGCGCTTCAGTGTGCAAAAGATCCATTCTAAAGGCATAGATTTCCTGACGCTGTTTATTCATCACATCGTCATATTCAAGCGTGTGCTTGCGGATCATGAAGTTTTTGCCTTCGATACGCTTTTGTGCTGTCTCAATAGAACGGTTGAGGATAGGAGCTGCAATAGGCTCTCCCTCGGGCGGGCGAAAGCGCTGCAAGAGAGAGGTCAGCGATGGAGAAGCAAAGAGGCGCATAAGCGAATCTTCAAGAGAGATATAGAATTTTGAAGAGCCTGGGTCCCCTTGGCGCGCACAGCGACCGCGCAGCTGGCGATCGATACGACGAGACTGATGGCGTGTAGAGCCAATAACATGAAGGCCGCCAATTTGGGCTATACCTTCACCAAGTTTAATATCAGTGCCTCGACCGGCCATATTTGTGGCGATGGTGATGGAGGCTCGTTGGCCGGCCTGAGCGATAATTTCCGCTTCTTTAGCATGATTTTTGGCGTTAAGAACGGTATGCTCGAGCCTGTTTAGCTTAAAAATTCGGGAGAGCTTCTCAGAGACTTCGACAGATTCGGTGCCAAGAAGAATAGGCCTTCCCTGGGCATGGATCTCTTTGACCTCTTTGAGAATGGCGTTATACTTTTCTCTTTCAGTCATGTACATTTCGTCATTGGCATCTTTTCTTTGAGAGCTCTTGTGGGTAGGAATTTGGAGCACATCGAGCTTGTAGATCTCTTTGAGCTCATGAGCTTCTGTAATGGCAGTTCCTGTCATCCCCGCCAGTTT
>CAYOTQ010000001.1:25377-28162 GCA_964406915.1 uncultured bacterium | reverse complement strand
GGTAAAGAGCATCATCAAACGGTCGATACCAATGCCAAGGCCTCCTGTCGGCGGCATTCCCTGACAGATCGCTTCAATAAATTCTTCATCGAGCGGGTTTGCTTCTTCGTCACCTGCTTCTTTTCGTGCTGCCTGATCTTCCAGCAGCTGACGCTGCAAGAGTGGATCATTGAGCTCAGAGTAGGCATTGCACAACTCTTTGCCTAGTACAAAACTCTCAAAGCGCTCGATCAAGCCAAGCGCACGGTCATGGGGGCTGCGATGCGGTTTACAAAGAGGCGTTGTCTCAATTGGATGGTCAGTAATGTGATGCGGCTGGATCAGATGATGCTCAACTTTTGTCTCAAAGAGGTGGGCGATCAAAAGCCCTCGAGAGCATTCAGCAAGCTCATCTCGGTCCATTGCCTCTTCTTGTGCTAGGATATCTCGCATTTGCTGATCAGACAAGTTGTCAGTATCGAGGCCGGCATAGTGATGGATACTCTCTTTCATTGTCATGCGAATCCAGGGTGCTTTGAAGTCCACCTGCGTAGATGTTTGTGTCTCGGGATCAAAGATGCTAACCACGGTCGTGTTATGCAAGGCAAGAGCGATGGTCTCAACAAGCGTTTCCATGAGGCGCATCATGTCATTATAGTCCCAATAGGCGGCATATGCTTCCAGCATTGTAAATTCTGGATTGTGTGTGCGATCGATTCCTTCATTGCGGAAGACCTTGCCGATTTCAAACACCCGATCCATGCCGCCAACGATGAGTTTTTTGAGGGGCAGTTCAAGTGAAATGCGCAAAAACATCTCTTGGTCAAGAGCATTGAGATGAGAAGTAAAGGGCTTTGCCTGTGCACCTCCATAACTGTTTTGGAGGACAGGTGTTTCTACCTCTAGAAAATGTAGCTCGTCGAAGTAGTTACGCACCAGACGCAGGATGCGGCTTCTGTCTTGAAAGGTCTTCTGCACATCACTTCGCATGATGAGATCGAGCCAGCGTTTGCGATAGCGTACCTCTTTATCTATCAAGCCACTGTGTTTGTCTGGCAGGGGCAGTAGACTTTTACACAGAAGAGTGACCTTTTTTGCAAAAAGCGTTAGCTCTCCTTTTTGCGTATGAAATAAGTATCCTTCGATGCCAAGTATGTCGCCTAAATCAAACTTTTTCTCGATCAGCTTGAGTGTAGAGAGGCACTCATCATCACCGCACTCTTGCGGCGTATAGTTGAAGACCGCGGTGCTGTCGCGATTGAACATCACCTGCAGCCGCCCGCTCTTGTCCTGAATATGTCCAAAGGCATTTTTCCCCATGGCGCGAAAGAGCATGAGCCTGCCGGCAATCGCCACAAATGGCGTAAGGCCATTTTGGGCCTCCTCACTTGAGCCTACTTTGACGTCATTAAATAGCGACTGGAGCTGGGCGCTATCATGAGTAGGAGAGAAGTTGTGAGGATAGGGCTCAATGCTTAGTTCTCGCAGCTCTTGAAGCTTCTTTACTCGGTTGAGATACTCTTCGCTCTGTCGATAATCGTCTTTCATAATACGCTCCCAATCAGGTCATAATCTGCAACATCTGTCACTTCAACAAGGTATTTTTCTCCAAACGCTTTTACGTTGCGACCATCATTGATGATCACGCAGCCATCAATCTCTGGGCACTGTCCAAAATAGCGTCCTTTCATGAGCAATCTGGATTCTGGATGATAGCCCTCTACAACCACTTCGAGTGTCTTGCCAACCAACTTTTTATTCTTTTTACGTACCACACGCTGCTGCAAACTAGAGAGCTTTTTAAGACGCTTCTGTTTGACGGCATCATCAATTTGATGATCGAGCGTGGCGGCATGAGTGTCTGGCTCTTGTGAAAAGGTAAAAATGCCTACATTATCGAGTGCTGCTGTTTCTACAAAATCGCAAAGCTCAGAAAATTGCTCTTCTGTCTCTCCGGGAAAGCCAACCATCAAACTGGTACGAATCACGACGTCAGGAATCTCTTGTCTGAGCTTAGAGATGATCTGCACGATCTCTTCTTTGCTCGTCGTACGTCTCATTGCTTTGAGGATCTCATTATTGATATGCTGGATGGGCATATCAAGATAGTGGCAGATACGCGGATCAGATTTCATCAGTGCTATGAGTTCATCAGAAATTTCATCTGGATAGAGATAAAGAAGGCGCAGCCAAAATTGTTTATCTGTGCTGGCAAGAATAGCTTTAAGCAGAGCCACAAGGCCTGATGAGCCTTTATAGCCTTGATCTTTTCCCCAATCTCCCAGGTCCTGGGCAATCAAGATAATTTCTTTAACGCCATTGTTCAAAAGAATCGAGACTTCTTTGAGGACCTGCTCTTCAGACTTACTTTTTAGCGGTCCTTTAATGCCTGGAATCTTGCAAAAGGCGCATCGCTTACGACACCCCTCGGCAATCTTGAGATAAGCATAATTTTTCGGAGTAGAGAGCGTACGCGGCACTTGTCCCATCTCCAAAAAGCTTTTGGCAGAAGTGACCATATTACCACTATCTTTTGCTTCTACGGCTTTGAGAATTTCTTGCACGTCGCCGGAACCAAGGAGATAGTGGATTTCAGGAAATGTTTCTCTAATAAGGGCGCTATGAGTCTGTACCATGCAGCCAGTAGCAATTACTTTTGCATTTTTCTTGCGTGCTTGCAAGCACTGAGAGATGGTGTCTAGAGACTCTTGTCTGGAGCTTTCGAGAAAGCCGCAGGTATTGATGACAATAAAATCAGCCTCTTCTAGTGTGGGGCTTGCCTCATAGCCTGCCTGGAGGAGGATGC
>CAYOTQ010000001.1:0-25367 GCA_964406915.1 uncultured bacterium | reverse complement strand
GCATCCAAGACTGATAAAAAATACTTTATTAGCTGTTTGCGAGAGATCCCATTGTGAAGGCTCTTGATAGATGGCGAGCACTTCTTCTTTTTTTCTGTCTTGAATTACCTTAAGCATGTAAAAATCACCATATTAAAACACCAATTCTAAAGAGATGTACAAATTTTTTCCTCTAAAATTTTAGTAAGAAGTAGATAGACATGTACCGTGTTGAAGAGTTATGGCAGCAACATGCCACAAAGCTAGGTCTGCTGCTGGTTGCAGGAAAAGAGGGACTACAAAAACCTATTCGTACCCCAGATGCAGAAAGGCCCGGTTTAAGTCTGTCTGGATATCTGAAAGGACAGACGCCAAATCGCATTCTTGTTTTTGGTCGGGCAGAGATCGAATATCTCAAAGATTTAAATCCCTCTTTACGAATTCAGCGACTTGATGCTATTTTGACCGACGCTACGCCGGCCGTCATCGTTACAAGGAACTTTCGGCCTCCACAAGAGCTTGCCAACATGGTAAGCGAGAAGCAGATACCTTTGTTTCGCTCGCATATGTCGACAGCCAATGTGCTCAATAAGTTGACAGTGCTGCTGATAGAGGCATTTGCTCCCTCTATCAGCTGTCATGGCACGTTGGTGGAGGTATTTGGAGTAGGAGTGCTGATTCAGGGAGCCTCTTCTGTTGGCAAGAGCGAAACGGCTCTTGGGCTTATTGAAAGAGGACACCGCCTTGTATCGGATGATGTAGTGCGTGTGCGTAAGCGCGAAGGTGGGTATCTTGAGGGTATTGGTGCTCAATTGACACGTCACCTTATGGAAATTCGTGGAATTGGTATTATTAATGTGGCCCATCTGTATGGGGCAGTATGTGTTCGAGAAAGCAAGAGCATCGATATTATCGTGAAGTTAGAGGCATGGAACGATGCTGAGCATTATGATCGAATCGGACTAGAAGAGCACTATTCGAATATTTTGTCAGTGCCAGTGCCTTTTCATCTGCTGCCGGTAAAACCGGGAAGAGATGTAGTGCTTCTTTTAGAGACGATTGCTCTGAACCATCGCTTGAAACAGATGGGGCTGCATTCTGCTCGAGAATTTAGAGAGCAGCAAATAGCAGCTATAGGAACAAATCGGAGAAATGGCCGTGAAACTCGTTACAAAAATACGGGTCAAAAATGACATGGGTATTCATACTCGACCAGCGACAAGCATTGTCAAGCTTTTGCAAGGAACAAAGTCGGATGTATTGTTTACGTATAGAAGAGAGACCGTAAATGCAAAGAGCATTTTGAGTATTTTGATGTTGGCGATTCATAAGAACGCAAACGTCACTATTACTGTAGATGGGGAAGATGCCGAAGAGACTATGGCAAAGCTCCTCACTGCTTTCGAAAACAAATTTGGAGAATAATGAGGCAATGCCTGAAAATCTCGAGATATCTCTTGATGGAAGTGCTTTATCTCGGGGCATAGCTATTGGCGTGCCTTTTGTGATCAGTGCTTTGGATGAAAAAGTGCCCGAAATCACCCTTGCTCCGGAGAATATATCCAAAGAAATCCAGAGATATCAACAAGCGCTGAAGCAGGCTCGTATTGACCTAGGCCAGCTGAAAGCACAGCTTGAGCTCGAAGGTGTCAAGGATGGCGTATCTGTATTGGAATCCCACGTGCAGCTGACTGATGATCCGCTGCTCAACGAAAACGTTGAAGCCGAGATTGCAGCAAGCTGTCGTAATGCTGAATTTGTGCTCACAAAGATGATGCGCCACTACAGCAAAAAATTTCAAAGGCTTGCAGATCCCTTTTTCCAGCAACGTTTTGAGATTGTCCAGGATATCTACAGACGTCTTCTTGACCATCTGAGAAAAACAAAAAGAGATTCGCTCTCATCTATTCCACAAGGATCTGTGGTGATTGCGCATCAGATTACCCCCTCTAGCGCAGCAGAAGTCAACAGGCAGCGGGTTGCAGCTTTTGTTACTGAATATGGCGGTACTATGTCTCATATGGCAATCGTTGCAAAAGCCAGAGGCATTCCATACGTGGCTAATGTAGACTTTACCAAGCTTCGAAAGCTCAAAAAAAATGCGACCATTATTGTCGATGGGCTTCTTGGAAAAATTATTCTCTACCCGACAGAAAAAACACTTATTGAATACCGACAGCTATTGGCCCATATTCAGGTAAAGTTTGACGAGCTCAAAATCTGCTCGTCTCTTCCTGCTACTACGGCCGATGGCGTTCGTATCAGGCTTTCGGCAAATGTGGAAATTAGCGATGAATTTCCCTTGCTTCAGCAGTACGGTGCAGAAGGTGTAGGGCTCTTTCGCTCAGAATATCTTGTTCTTGGAAGAGGCTGTTTTCCAGGAGAGGATGAGCAGTATGAAGTGTATAAAAATTTAGCGGTCCACATGAATGGATTTCCTGTGGTGATTCGAGCGTTTGACATCGGTATGGATAAGGTAATCTCGGGCCTGCCGATTTCTAAGGAGCAAAATCCTGCACTTGGCGCCCGTGCTATCCGCTTTCTTTTGAGAGAAAAAGAGCTGTTTCAGGTGCAGGTCCGCGCAATTTTACGCGCAGCTAACTTTGGCGATGTGCGTATTTTATTCCCGATGGTGTCAAGTGTGTCGGAGCTGCGTGAAGCCAAAGAGGTGGTCTATAGGGCCTATGATGGCCTCATGAAAGAAGGTAAAAGTGTTCCACAGACGATCAAGCTTGGCTGTATGGTCGAAGTGCCGTCGGCAGCCATGATTGCAGATTTGCTCGCACGAGAATGTGATTTTCTCTCTATTGGAACAAATGATCTTATTCAATATGCCCTTGCAATTGATCGTACCCAGAACTCTTCCAACGATCTTTTGACTTCTACCCATCCAGGTATTGTACGTCTTGTAAAAGTGATTGTCCAGCAGGCACAATATGAAAATGTACCTGTCTGTGTCTGTGGTGAGATTGCCTCGGATCCTCGTATTGTCCCTCTGCTGATAGGGCTTGGAATTACGGAGCTTTCTGTTGCCTCGCGATTCTTGCCACTCATCAAACATGTCATCCGAAACACACAGCGCTCTCAAGCACGAGAGCTGGCAGCAAAAGTGCTCACCTTAAAGACAGCGGCTGAAATTCAAAATCTACTCGTAGAGAACTATCAAAAAGGCATCTCGGATGAATTTTCTTATCATTGACACCGCCACTCAGCGGGGGATCATTGCCTTAGTATCCAGCAGCAAGCAGATACTTGCCCAGCAAGAGCTGGCGGTGGGCATTTCCTCCCATGCTTTGTTCCCTCTGCTCGATTCACTCTTTGGCATAGCAGGTATAGATCCAAAAGAGCTAGGTTACATTGCAGTGGGCCACGGGCCTGGGTCCTATACGGGCATGAGAGTAGGTGTGGCATGTGCGAAAGGTCTTTCATGCGCCCTAAAATGTCCTTTGATCGGGGTCAGCGGCCTTCAGGCGTTTGTCCCTGAGCGCCCCTATTCAGGCAGCTTTTTTTCAGCAGTTGATGCACGCACAGGCGGGGTCTATCTAGCGCACTCTTGTTTGCAAGAAGATAAGATAGAGTTTATTGCTGTCCCTGCATTGGGTCCCTTTGTCCGTTTTGTAGAGAGATTGCATGAAGTGCCATGTATTGTGACACCTTCGAGTAAAGAGCTGGAAGCAAGGCTGAAACAGTATGATACCCAGCTTCCCAAGCTTATTGAGAGTGCACCATCAGTCGCCGTCTTGCAGCAGCTGGCCGAGGAGCAGTTTCGTCTGAAGCACTATTCGTTGGATGGGACCTTACCTCTTTTGTATGCCAAATAAAGTGATCGCAAAGTCAAGTTAGCATTGCCAAATATCTCTTTTCTCAGGTAACATTTTCCTACCAGCAATAACTTATTAAATTTTAGGGTTGAGGTACATGACAAGTGTAAAAGTACGTCCCGGCGATTCATTAGATAAAGCACTCCGAGCTCTCAAAAAACGCCTTGATAAAGAAGGTGTGATGAAAGCCGTGAAAGCGCATAGATTTTATTTGAAACCTTCTGTTAAGAAGCGCGCGAAATCTAAAGCTGCTTCCAAATATAAAAGGCAGCGAATCTAATTTATAGCAGCTTTTTATAGCCTACATATGTCTGATTATTACGAAGTTCTTGGCGTTGCAAAAGGCGCCAGTGAAGAAGAAATTAAAAAAGCCTACCGAAAAAAGGCCTTGCAGTATCATCCAGATAGAAATCCTGGAAATCCTGATGCTGAAAAGCAGTTCAAAGCAATCTCTGAAGCATATGAAGTGCTAAGTGATGCAAAGAAACGGCAGATATACGACCAGTATGGTGCTGATGCTGTGCATGGATATGGTGGGGCTGGTGCGGGCGCACATGCGGGCGGATATGCCTCTATGGATGAAGCTTTGCGTACCTTTATGGGTGCGTTTGGCGGCGAGTCTGTATTTGATTCTCTTTTTGGTGGTGGCCGAGGTGGCGGCGCTCATGGCGGCCATGGATATGCACAAGGCTATGCGCAACCTGGAGCGAGTAAGCGGGCAAATGTCACCATTTCCTTTGAAGAGGCCATTAAAGGTGTAGATAAAGAGCTTGCGATTACAAATTATGTAGTGTGTGAGACGTGCCACGGCAAACGCTCTACCTCTCCCAATGGAATCAAGCGATGCACTCGCTGCAATGGCCAGGGGCAGGTATTTGAGCAGCGCGGCTTTTTCAGTATGTCTATGGCCTGTCCGCAATGCCGCGGTGAAGGCGAGATGGTCACTGATCCCTGCAAGGAATGTAGTGGCGAAGGACGTGTGAAGGCAAAAAAACGTGTCAACGTCCATATCCCTGCAGGCGTCGACAATGGAATGCGTCTGAAGCTAAGCGGCTATGGCGATGCAAGTCCAAGCGGGGGCGAGACCGGCGATCTATATGTCTATATCAATGTAGAGCCGCATGAGTTTTTCGAGCGCCAAGGCAATGACATCATTCTTGATCTTCCTATTAGCGTTGTGGATGCAGCTCTAGGATGTCGCAAAGAAGTGCCTTCGTTTTTAAATCATATCACTCGGATACATATCCCTGAAGGCACGCAGTCGGGGAAAATCTTTCGTGTGAAGGGAGAGGGCTTCCCAAATGTGCATGGATCAGGAAGAGGAGATCTTCTCGTCCGTGTGTTTGTAGAGATCCCAACCAATCTATCAGACAGGCAGCGCGACCTTCTCAAGCAGTTTGCAGACCTGGAACAGCCAGCGAATTTCCCCAAGCGAAAGGGCTTTCTCGAGCGAATCAAAGGCTTTTTTGCGGGCACTTCCTCTTGACAATTCAAGCAAAGCTAATAACCTGAGTTCTGGGTTTTCTTTCAGAATTCTATGGAGAGAAGAACCCAACACTCAGGTTACCCAGGACGAGGAACACCCTCTAAAACCTAATGCTCTTTAACGTAAGTTCCGAAGAGCGTCATTGGCAAGTTCCTCTATGACATTCGGATCATTGAGGTTATAGTTCCCGTAAGGATATTTACATTCATGCTGCAACGCTGCTTTTAAAAGGCCATAAAATACCTGCAGATTTTTCTGATCGCGGTCAGGATCAGCATGTGGATTCAATTGTTTGAAAGATCGCGCTGCTTCTCTCACGAATGTAAGTAAGCACAGCCTTTGTAAATCGCGGCCCTCAATCCCGCCATCAAAAGGCGTATGCTCTTCACGCTCCATACGAGCCAGAATAATTCTGTCAAAACGCTCCGTTCTTGGAGGTGGTGGCGAATTAGAAAGACTCGGGACATATGCACGAAGGCTGTCTACAACAAAAGTTCTCATTTGGTTTGTCGCAAGAAAGATCTCAGATCCGATCGCATGGTTGCGATTGTAGCTTCTCACTTTAGGCAAAAGCGCTGTCTGTAGATCGCCATCGATTTTTTCCATGCAATTCAATTCATGAATGATTCTGGACAGACTATAGGCATGCCTGCAAAAAATATGTACTTTCAGCCATGTGAGAATGCATACCTTTCGCTCAGCTTTGAGTACTTCAGTCCCATTATCTTCGCGCTCGACAAACAATACATAGCTTGCTGGATCGACAGAAAAATCACGCACTGAATCATCCATTCTCATAAACACCTCTCTGTTAGTTGTGCATAACATACGCAGACATTGAATTTCAAACATAAGTCGGGGTTAGTAAGGAGCTTTTTTACGGCAGCTGTCACTTGGCTGCCAATGAAAGAATGAGCGTCTCCTGAAAGTAGACCTACATTCCGCGTCCTCTCCCTCTCTTTGTCACATGCTGGACAATCGGGGTCCTTGTCTGTTGGTCGACATGCTGAATGAAAAATATGGCCGCACGAAATTAAACAGCAGTCTTCCTTTTGTCAAAAAGATCGTACACTCATCACATGTTGTGGTGGCGACAGTTTTAGAATGTCTATGTGCGTGAATAGGAATTTGAACTGACATTGATTGTTTTCCTGAAATTTCTGGAGACAGGTGAAGACAAAGAGGTCCATGGCTTGACGTGGTAAATAGGTTAAAGTGGGTTTCTATTTGAAGAGATCTGAATGAGTGCCCGTTCTCTCAAAAATGATCTCTTCATCAGTCTTGCAATAAACAAGCAACCAGTCAGGCTCAATATGGCACTCCCACCTGCCTTTAAACTTTCCAACAAGTCGGTGGTTTCTATACTTGGGATCTAGAGGCTTTTCGTAGGCGAGCATTTCGGCTATTTCGAGGAATTTTTGTAGGTTTTTGCCTCTCTTTTCCTGCTATTTCAGTTCTTTTTTGAACTGGGTACGATAGGCAATTTTGAGCATCTACGTGAGGCCGAGTTTGTCAATAAAGTCGTTGAAGTCTTTGCAACGAACCAGATTTTTTCCTTCATCTGTTTCTCTAAAAGCTTTTAGCGTCTCATTGTTTGGTTTGTTGTCGCTCAGCAAATGATCTCTGAGGCAGTTGAGAACCAGCTCTTTCAGAGTTACTCCCATAAAAGCTGCCATTGCTTTGAGCTTTTTATGCTCTTCAAAAGGCATATCTATGGTCATTCTTGCATGATCATGCTGTTGATGTGCTGTCATATCCACCTCCTTTCTTGTAATTTACCACATTTGTGTTTTTCTGTAAACACGCTTTTATTGTTGCAGCCTTTGCCAAAAGAGCCTCTTCTTTTTCTGTACGAGGATGTTTTGCCTCATGGGAATATATAGATCCTCTTTCTCTAAGTTAACTATTTAACAAAATGTTTATTCACAATAATTTTCCTATGTCAAATTCTGATTAGTATTTTAAAAATGACCCTACATTGCAACTCTCAACTCAAGAGGCCTTGAAATTCCTATCCTTAAGGTAGATCCAACGCCAGCATAACTGGCGTTTGCTTAGGATTTTTTTCTCGCAATAATTTGTCTAAATTTTTGATCTCTCGAATGGGCGAGGATAGAAAATCCTGCGCGATCTAGACAGTGGCAGAGCGCGTCTTCCTGCCAGTAGCAAAAATAGCGGAGGTGGCCGACTTTTTCTTTTTCCCACTCTTCTCCTTGCCCATGTTTCATAGAAAACGCAAAAACACCTTGAGGAGCTAACGCAGTGCCTATTTTTTGCAGAGCTTGCCGAAATTCCTGTGGCTGTAGGTGTAACAGTACAGCATTTGCAAAGATCAGATCGTAGGTGGTAGTGAAGGAATCTGTCACAATATTAAAGAGCCGAGCGGAATATCCTTGTTGTTGCAAGAGCTTTACAAATGCTGAAGTGGCGTCGCTGCATTCGACAGTAAATCCCTTCTCGTGCATATAGCGTGCATCTCGTCCATGGCCAGAGCCAATTTCCATGATTTTGGCGGCAGGGGGCAGTAGGCTCAGAGTGGCGTCAATCCACTCTTTTATGATCCCGCTCACGGTATTTGTGGTTTTCTCGATGTATGCTTGAACGCCCTTTTCATAGGCATCGAGTGTTGTCTGATTTTTCATGTTCTCGCTTCCGTCAAAGCATGAATCCCCATTTTTGCAATCAGCGACTGCACAGTTGGAAATAGGGGGGTGGGCAGGGCATTCCATGCAAACCAGTGCCAGCCTTCACATTTTTGCGGCTCACGCAGCTGTGGGATGCCTTCAAACTGTTTCACAATGACAAATAGGGTGAGATAGTGTTTGTCGCCGTCGATGATATTTTCTGTCCAGGGACCGAGCTGTAAAGAGAGCGCCTGAAGACCTGTCTCTTCCAACAGCTCGCGTCTGGCACATGCTTCGACGCATTCTCCAAACTCAAGATGTCCACCGGCGCAGGACCATGCACCGGCACCGTGGGCGCCTTTGCGCTTGCCAAGCAAGAGCTGTCCCTCGTGTACTACAATAACGCCTACACCAATTAATGGATGTTTCTTTGTTTGCGATTTATTCATACCTTCGCACACTTTTTTTTGTCCTTCTCTGTGACTTTGTGTCTCTGTGTCGAAAAACATCAATCAGACCTTATCATGAACAATGTTGTACTGAAACATTCAACACAAAGACGCAAAGGCAAGAGAAAACAGTATTATAGGCGACCTGGTATAAACAGAGCACTAGAAAGCTTTGATGACAGGGGAGATGCCGATCACTTTTCCCTTTGCATTGAGTGCCTTCACCCTGAAATAGGGTCCGTGGTTGGCCACGGTGATCGCTGTTTCAAAGCCGGATTTTGGTGTCGTTTTTATCTTGGACAGATGCTTTTTGCTGCAGCCGGCAAATACCTGCCAGCTAGCCGTTTCTGTCGATCCGTTCCAGGAGGCGTATACCTTGATTCGGCTGCTCTCTTGCCGTACAGCAACACTCGGTGGATAACAGGGCGAGCCTATCCATCGATGACGATAGGCTCGATAGGTGTAATTATTTCCTGGCATCTGTGCGTCATACAGCGTATTGAGGGCAGGATTATCAACGGTATTGCCGGCCTCTTTGTATTCGGCGTAGTATTGTGATTGTCCCCAGCCAATAAACTTGTTTCCATTGTGTAAGCTTTGAACATTTCCTTGGGAGGCAATTTGTAAATTAGGGTCGTGATAATAGGATCTATCCAAAGTCGCCGTCATCGTGTCAAAGTCTAATTGCACTATCAATCCATGTGCTGGAGGGGTGTCCGGAGGTATAATGGATTCACAGCAGTTATCATCAAACATGCTGATTTTGTTGTCTTGCAGCATACGGGCATCATGCTGCCAGGAAAACTCTGCTCCAGTATCAATGGTGAAGTCATTTTGCTGGCCGCCAAGTCTCCAGAGAATATCTCCTGAGGGTTTATGGATTTTGTAAATGGTCCATGTATTTCGTCCGGAGACGATAATATCATTTTTATTATCTGTGATGCCTATGGAGTTGCAGTGGTAGGCGTCCCATACATTGCCGCTACTTGTAGCCGAGGAGGCAGGTTCATACGAGTCTGTCAGCGGGATATGCTCGAGTGCACTCCAGAAAAACAGTAGTTTGTTGGTTTTTATATCAATTTCCTGGATGGCAAAATCCTGGACGTAGCCATCTTGTGGCCCTCCATAAGGGGTGAGGTCCATGGGCACTGTTTTTGTAGAGAGTAAGAGTGCTGTATTCTGTGGTGTGAGAAGAAACTCGTGAATGTCGGCGATAAAGCCTTTGTGGGCTTTGATGGTCTTTATCACCTGGTATTGCTTGTCCAGGATATAGTAACAGGATCCTGGTTCAGATGAACCTCCAGGTGCGTTTGTGTATGCTGGTGGCGTAGCCAGTGTGCCTTGCCAAAAGGTGAGCACCCGCTTGCCATACAGCTTTTGCACACGGAAATCGGTATTCATTAAGTTTGGATCTGTAAGAGGCCGAAACCAGAAGGGTGTGCCTGCGCTATCGAGAATCAATGTGCCCGGCTGTCCATAGATGGGTTGGCTGGAGAAGGAGTAGGGGGCAACAAAGATCAGGCCAGAAGATGTCCCCGGTTCATAGGTATTCACGCTCACCTTCATGGGATGCAAGTTGGGCTCGCTTACAAAACTCCACACTTCAGGTGAGTCGATAATTGGGTCGGGGGTAACAAAGTCTGTGTTTGAAGGATAGGGGATTGTCCCACAGCGAGGGCAATGTGCAAGTAGTAAGGGGGCTGTGCAGATGGACATCACGAGCACGCAGAGAGTTCCGAGGTATTGCATATTTCTCCAAAAAATCTTTTTCCTCACAGTAAGTGCTATAAGATTTTTTTTCAATAATCTCTGTTGGTCTGAAACATCCTCTTCCCGCTAAGAGACTGTCTGCTGTAATGTTGAGGCATTTTTTCCTTCAGGGTGCTTCATTATAAAAATAACTTTGCAAAAATTCAAAAAAATTCCATTTTGAATTTAATTGTGAGGAGTGAGAAAAACTATGAATTCTCTAAATAATCTAATAAATTCTTTTACACAGGAAAATCCAAATACATATTCATTTCCTGGAAAAGGATTTTTTACAGCATGTATGATCAAAATAAAACATATTTTTTCTAAAGATGATTCCTCCTTAGTACAAGAAATTTACGATAGAATATTTTCTGAACAAGGGCCGCAAATTGATGCCTCTTCATTACGTTGGTTTTCCAACACTCAACTTGCCTTGCTTGGAGCTAAAATCAGTGAGGCAAAAAACAAACAAGATAACAGGATTCAGAATTTATTTAAGGATTCGGTAGTTGTAGCATATCAAAGACAACATAGCCTTGAAAAACAAAGTTATCTCGCTCAAATATATTTATGTCTTCAAACTAAAGATGAATCGGCGATAATGTCTTTGCCGCAAGAACATCTACAAGAACAAATAAATTTGACGCATACAGAAACTCATACTGAGCCTTATCAAGAACAACAAGTAACAGTATCAGGAGAAACCACTACAACAACAAACACTGTGTTTTCTAAAGAAGATTTCATTAAATGTGTTAAATCAGAAGGGTTCTCGTCATTAAATGATGCGTTAAAAAAAGCTATTAAAAATAAAAATTCTGATTTATTAGGCCAATGTTTTACTTATCATTGCTTGGCAAGCGGGATTGTCAAGATAGATGATCAAGATCTCGAAGAAATAAAAAACAGCATTACCATAAAGCAAATAGATGAATGTATCAAATGCGTTAAAGCAGGAACTCCTGAATCTGTTTCAGACGAGACAAGACAAATAGTGTTTAATAATGATGGAATGTACAAGAATTTAATGGGCAATCTATATACAGGTAGACCCTTACCTGAAAACTACGAAAATTTTACTGATGAAGAAAAACTTAAAGCTATAGCTATGGGTAGAGTAAACAAAAATTATTCTGATTTTCCAATTCAACTATTCGAAATGAAATACGAAAATAAAGAAACAGAGTATCGAAAAAAATTGGTAAACGATTTAGAGAAAATGAAAACTGATATTGAAGAAAGTAATAAAAACGAAATAGAAAGAAAAGAAAAAGAGAAGACTACAGCTGCTATCGAAGCAAGGGAAAAAGAACTCAATTCATTTATGAATACACTTAAAGTAGCTGACTGCAAGACAGCAAAGAAAGAAGTAGAAGATTTTAAAATTACATCAAATTTTCCACAGGAACTGTGGTGTCTTGCCAATAACTTTCCCCATGAAAATATCCCTTATAATCTGCCGGTTTATAAAAAAATAGAAGATGTTTATTCAATAAAAGCAGCCGATTTTACCGAATATGTGGATAATATTGCCAAATCATTAAAAAATATATCTAAATTAAAACAATTTATTGCAACAACTCCTCATCGTAATATTTATAATGCTCTACATCAACTTGAAATGTCTTTACTATCTTTGGAGAAAAAACTTGAAAATATACCAAAGAATAAAGATCTAGAATTAAGTGGAAATGAGTTCTCAAATATTAAATGGAAAGACATAGAACTTTTACGTACAGATTTACTTATGAGCTTGCGAAAAGCAGAAGAGGAAAAAGTTCTTACTTTTATGAGTAGTTTAGCAGTTCTTACGCTCAATCGCACGCAAGACGATGACAACCTTGTGGGAAATGGACTTGGTAAGCTTCGCGACTTTATTTGCGAAAGAAATCCTAGACAGAAAGATATGGAACGAGGAAATTTTGGAGTAGCCGCCTATATTTTCGAACATTGTTGTTCTCTCCTCTTTCATGAATCTTCTCAGAGTGGAGTTAAAAAATATGAAGAAAAACTGAATGATGGAGCTCCTCTAGTACCTATTGCTAAAACTATCCTGAAGGAGAGGTGTCATTTTACCTGCATAATTCGATGCAAGGAAGGTATATACGAGTTTGATACAATAGGAGCGCGCAAAACGCCGGAAAAAGATGAAACTGATGTTCAAAATGGCATGTCTATTAGCAAGAGACTTTATGACAAGAGCGAACAGCTTTCAGTAAGTAAAATATGTGTTGCTGAACAAGACGAAAATAATTGCTATCTTTCTGCCGGATGGCTCAAATTTTGCACCTTCTTGCATTTCTATAGACAATCAATAACTTCTTAACTACAAGATTTTAGAGAGGTATTAGGCCTTGTAGCATAAGAGACTGTCTTCGGCATGATCGCTAGTGTGCAAAGGATAGCATCATCACAATATAGTCTCGGAGCTCCGATGAGGTGAGGGGCTCTGCCGGCTTTCCATTTTTTGATGGCCTTTTGGTCAATCCAAAAGAAAAGATTACCACGATTAATGAGTGAGTGGTTATACTGGAACCACTTCCGTACTTTGTATTGGGACATGCTAAGCTGCCTTATGTGTCAGAATCACATGAGCTTACAATTTTTTACTTATATAGCAAAGTAAAATATTCAATTGACGAAAAGTCTCCAGAGAGAACTACTCTACAAGGCCGCTAAAATACAGAAAATTTATTTTATTACATCAGTTTGAATTAATCTTTTAAATAATAGGATTATACATGAGTATAAACTCACTCACCATCCCCAGTTCGCAACACGGGGAGTCATTCGCTCAACAAGCGATTACTAGCAAAAACATGCTGAATAAAGAATTGCATGAAAAAAACCCAAAAAACAAAGTATTTCTTCTTTGGTACCTATTTAGTACGGGAAGCCATGTTGCAATCGTCGTTGACGATAAACCTTATGGGTTTCAATTTGGTGTTCCGGCCCAAGAAGGCAGAAGTCTGGAACATCTCATTGAAAGAGCCAACACAGGGCGCCATAGTAAATGGTCAGCTATCGCTGTTCAACGTGTTAAAGTAAACTTTTTTCAATACAGAGAAATCCAACAAATACTTTCACGGTCTAAAGATTCATTTCCTTGTGGAAGCTGCATGGATGCCGTGTTCAAAATTCTTCAATTGGCAAAAGTAGAGATATCTCCTCCCCCTTTTCCATTAGATCAACTGCCTGACGTCTCTAGAATAGCTCTTCAACAACAGCGGGAAAAAAGTAAGACAAGCCCTTTGGGGAAATTAAAATATTATGGAAAATGTGAAAATATAACTAATGAAGATAAAGATCGCTACCTAGATAATATTACCGCAACTCCTTTTAAGCTTGGAGTCAGTGTCACAGCCGCACCTCTCCTTGTTGTGGACACTATCGGAAAAGTGTTTTTTGAAACCCCAATACTTCCCGTGTCAATCATCGTTCCTTTGGCATTCGGAGTTGGAACATTAGCAACAGTGTATACTGCCTATACAGCTTGGAAGTTTTTTTATAAAACGCCATCAACGACACACTAACAACCTGAGTTTTGGGTTTTTGCCTTCACCTGTCTTCAGAAATTGGAGACGGTAACTTCCTTTCATGAGGAGATGTCATGACGCTTGCTTTTGGCATAGGGTTGTTTTTTAAGAGCTTTTCCGGATATACGGGAAGTGTATCGAGTGTATGGACAGACTCTAAGAAGAGAAAGAAGAAATAGAGGTGTTTTTTTGTTGTAGGGTGTGTGAATTATGACTATAGTTCTTCCAGCAATTCCCGCTGAAGATATGAACATGCTCACAGTGTGTTCTCAAACAAAGAACAGGATCTCCAGGATCGGGCAGGATGTATGAAATTTCCTTTTTTTATCATTTGAAAGAGAAAACCTTTTCTTTTATCCTGCATATCCTGCTGATCCTGTTATATTTATAATCATCGGGAATTGCTGTAGTTCTTCTTAACCTGGGTTTTAAGTTCTTATAACCGCAACACTTTTTATCCACTGGAGTTTTTTATGTTCACAGACCAGATACCTCTATCGAATACAACATTTTTCATACCACACCCAAGCTCCTTAGAGTCTTTTACAGAAGACTCTTTTACAAGTTCTCAAGAATCCTCATGTTTTAAACAAGGATCCCATCTAGCTTTAGAATGGCAAGCCCTTACCAGCATAGTGCAGGTTGTTTTCTGCGGAGCATTACGATTTCGAACTTTTTCATCCTCAATCGTAAAAGTTGTAAACAGTTGGAGTTCTTATATGTCTGATGAAGAGAAAAATATAGAATCACTTGCACGAAGTCTTTCAAAAGTAACTCTTTCTGAATCCTCTAGTGAACCTGCTTGTAACTTTACAATTTCTGGAGAAACTAGCTGTGTACCAATGGTTACAGGAAATGTGACTGGCAACTGCCTTTACATTAACCCTGTAGTTTATGATGTTCATGCCTCTACACCAGATTCTCTTGATAAGAATTGGTATAACACCTGTATACAATCACTATCCAAAAATTGCTTATCAAACTGCCTTGGGTGTAATAATGTTTCAGATCTTTACTTCATAGAAACAAACAACATTACATTTGGAAGTTATGGATCAAGCAATTTTCCAGGAAGAAGATGGAGTATCACAACTTTTTCTCCCGAAGAAATAGATGAGGGGACAGCTTCAGCTGTATTTTTTACTATGTCTCGTTTTATAGATACATGTGAAAAAGAAGACATCCAGGATAAAATCCAGGATAAAAAAAATTATATCATAACTATATCTATCGCAGGAGGTGTGATCGGAATATTTGCTCTTGGGGCTCTTGTTAGATGTTATCTTCAGAGGCCTAAGAAATCACCAACCGAAGAATCCTCTTCAAACAAACAAAAGCCGTATCTTACAACAAGTACAACCAACTCGGGCACATCTCGCCCAAGTAATGATGCGGTATAAGCGTGTTGGTTGTGTAAATTTTATTTTGGCAATAACCGTGGACAATGTTTTTGCACATATTGGAAGGCTGTTTTAAAGCTCTTATAATTACCCAATAAAAGGCCTTTCAAAATCCTTCAAGGTGCGTTTTTGGCGAGGGCTGAAAGCAGGGGCCTAAAACATAATTATGCAGGCATTTCTCATCGCCATTAATCGGAAAAAATTGATATCCACCCGAGTAGGCGAGCCTCTCACATGTGGCGTAGAGCTTTCTTCCATCATAGGCAGAGAGTGTAGCTCCATACAGAGAAGCAAAGAGCATGCCTACCAACAAAAGGGGTGTCGCCACGATCACCAAGAGATCTTTCCCCCATTCTAAAAGACGCGCTGTGTATGAGTAGTCTCTTTGTAATGAAGGATTCCATAAGTGCGCAAAAAGGGCTATTTTTGCAATTTTGTTCACGAGATTGCAGGTAAGCCCTATTGGCTGTGCAATCCATGTGGCAGCAAACAGACCTATACACTTCAAGCGCACAAGCTGCGTAGGTTCATCATAGTATTTGTCCCCTGTAGTGCCATCAATCAAATTGTAGTACTTTATTTTCCACTGATTGATAGGGGAAAAGTGGCCCCACTCTATTCCCACTTGCTCTTGCTTGTCAAATATGGATAGGTCAGAGTCAAACCCATTCAATAGCGTATTTCCAAAGCCTTTAAAGGTATTGAGGGTAGAGGTTTGAAGAAATGAAAGTATGTCCACTTTGTACCTGTTATTTATGAATCAGACAGTGTGATGTTGGCCACGGCAGACTCAAGAGGCTTCTCCTCTGTCATGCGCTGGACGGGCAGGGACTTGCCGCTTTGTACGATCAGCTTTTCATACAACCTGCTTTTGGCCATCAGCAGTTGCCATCCAATAAGACGTGTTTGCAGCTCTCCGCAGAAATTGGCGGCAGGGTAGTGTATCGTGTAGTCGATCGTATATGCCTCAATGGTGATTTTGCAGCATACTGTCTCTTTTGTATTGATGAGAGATACCCTCGCAGCTGTCTTGGATTCCTGGTTGTCTACAAGTATAGATAAGGTCACTGTTTCATCGAAGCAACTATTCGTATCAACAGTAAAACAGTTGGGATGCGTAGAGGTCTGTAGCAGCTCTGGAGGAAGCAAAGAGAGCACGTGTGCCTGGTCTGTAGGATAGATATTGCCAAGAGCTGCTTGCTGCGTCTCGTCAGTACAGGCGGCGGCGGGCATCCTGCCGGCTGAAAATCGGTGCAGATTTTCTGTGATAGTACTACGAAGTACTTCTGTGAATTCAAGGGTGCGGTATTTATAGGCGGTATGTTGAAACTGTTCCCATAAAGCTACGGTATGGCGAGTTTGGCTCATAGTTGTTTTCAGTCGTGAAAGCGCAACAGAAAAAAGAGAGTCATATTTTTTGTGTGGACTGGAGGGTGGTTGAGAGGCCTCTTCTGGCAAAATGAACTCATCTTTTGTGCAGTGCATCAGCATGCTCGTTACAAATGAAAAACCTGCTGCCGAATCTTGGTATACCATCTGTTGTATTTCAGCTTCTGAAAATGGAAATTCGATAGTACATGTCACGGTAGCTGCGGTGAGCGGGCTTTTGAGCATGCTAAGACGGTAGATATAGCTATTTTGCGCCGTTTTCTCCCATGAATATACAGAGGCGAGAGTGTGGGAAAAATAGATTTCGCCTGCCGAAGAAAAATGGCTTGCTTGTTTATCTACAGGAAATGGAAGTGAGGCTGGACAAAATACAAGATGCGATCCCAATCCCTCTGCACTCACACTAGCATTGTGGATGGCGCGCTGGGCAAAATCACAAAGTCCCTGTCGATAGTCTACATCTGTACCGGGAATCAGTTTTGGCATATCAACGGGGGCAGAGAAATCTGTACGTAGTTCATACAGCTGTTCAAGATCCGCCTTCGTAAAAGGGTTTTTTGCTTTTATATCTTCAAACTTCTTTACAAACAAATCTATGTCACTTTTTGTAATGTCATGAAAGAGCAGGCAGGAACAGACAAGCTGCCAGGGAAGATCGTGATTCACAAACTTTTCTATTTGGTTGAGGAAGGCAAGATGATCGCTTATTTTGACGCTAGCTTTACTATCTTCTGCAAGCAGCTCTAAGAGCAGAAGCATCTGGTGGGCAGCAGGAATAGGATATTTTTTTATTCCTTGGAGCAAAGTAGCTGTGAGCGTTGTGAAATCTGGAGGGGTAGTAAGCACCTCTGCACAGCAGGCAAAAATGAGAAGGTGGTCTGAAAAATGCAAAGTAAAATTATGCTCCTGCTGAAGCGTCCCCACAAGATCTAAGAGGGATGGATGTTGGCGTAATTTTTTTATCGCCAAGAAATAGTCAGTTTCTGTCAGATGAGGTATTGTGCTTGCATCAGCTACGAGCAGCTGCATGAACCTGTCATCGATGGATTGTTTTGGGGTCCAGCAAAACTTGAGCCGTTCAAGAGGCCTTTGCTGCTCCTTTTTAAAGAGCTTTTGTGCTACTTGTGTGTAGTTAGTAAATTTTTGTAAGTGCGCCTCTGGATTTGCCTGCCACGCCATGACGCAGGAGAGCTGTTCATTGATTGGGATACTAAAGCTATGCTCTTTTTCTAAGTTCTGCAGCATGCCGATTGTCTTCATCACATTATCGAGATGTACATGGGCATTTTTTAGCAGCGCCCTTGCCTCTGGAGATGCGTGATACACAAGGGTGAGCGGATGCCATCCCTTAGGCCATGTGTTGATCGCCTGTTTCTTGAAGAGGTAGAGAAGTTCTGCGCTAGCATACAAGGTGGTGAATTTCTTATCTGTGATCAAATTGCGAAGGTATTGCAAATCTTTATCCACAGTGGAGAGAAAAGTTGGGATATTCAGATCTTTTTTCGCTATCTGTGCCAGGTGCGCCGTATAAAAGACTACCTGTTGACGATACATGTCATCTTGTTCAAAGAGCTTGATTTCTGCTTTTGTGACTGAAGCGTCTACTGTTTCAATGTCAAGATAGGACTTAAAAATGAAAGAGATACTGAGATTGTAGAGATAGTCTTTAAAGGATGTCTCCGTTCCAGAGGATGCTGCTTGCGGTGCAAAGGTATGTGTGCCTGTCTGTTTTTTTTCAAGACAGCGGACCTTGTGCAGGCTGCCTAGTAGCTCGTTTGCACGAGCAAGAGTCGGGCCTGTGGCAGAAAGCTGTGCTTTTTGCACCCATAGGCGCATGATGGCTTCCCAAGAGTAGTGAGAGAATAGGTCCTTATCATTGCTGCGGCTGTATTCAAAAAGACAAGAGCGTGAGATAAGAAAAGCTTTTATACTGGCAAGTTCACTTGCTTCGCATGATATGGAGGTTTTCGGGTTCAGAAGGGAAAAGAGCCGCGTGATACGATTTTGTTGTTTCTGATGGAGCTCTTGGCGCATTGTTGCAAGAGCTGAGGAAGACGGCATTTTGGCTGTTTCAATCCACGGAAGGAATTGAAATTTGATACACATTTGTATCCTTTTACGCGCCTCTTCTTGAGTCGTGAATTTTCGCGAGAGAGCGACAGAAAGTGGCACTGCTATCGACCCGGTGGAGACCAAATCGCCAAAGTCTTTTTTCAGACGCTCCTTTTGATTCTTACAAAACGCAAAGATTTTTGTTGTGGAATAGAGCTTGTGTACAGTGAAAAACCCCAATAAGCCAAAACGGTTGCATACCCTGCAGGCAAGATCTTGCAGCTCTGTTTCAGAGAGTCTTTCAGCAAGTCTGTCAAGACCTTCACTCTGAATAAGGCCTGTGTTCCATAGCGACTGTATATCCATGGATTATACTCCTTATGCTAATGTTCCTCCGCTTGCAAGTATGTGACCTGCTGAAATGTTCACCACAGAAGAGATTTCATTTGGCGAGTGGGCGTCGCTATTGCGCACCCCGGTAATGGCGCGTGTACTGCCCCATGTTGCTGCAAGCGATAGCCAGGCAGTTTCATCCTGAATCATTCCTGATACAGAAGAGGCTCTGGCGCTATCTCCAAGAGGGCCCGTGAATCGGCGGAGAAAATAGGGATAAAAGAGGCTAGGATGGTAGACAGTATAAAAATAGAGAGTGTTAAGAGCGGGCGACGCTGCCTGAGGATCATACTTGTCAATTAAGAGGCGAGTCAGTGGGTAGCTTACCAGTGTAGTGCCGATAAAAGAACCGATAAAGGTATAGTCTTGCCACCTATTGGTAGAGTCGCTCAGGCCCCATCCATACCATGCAAGACAGGCGCCAACAAGAGCTGCTTGGAAGCAAGATCGAATTATTTTACAGCCAGACGCCTGCTGGCAATCTATGATCTTGTAGACGCGATCTGGATTGCTTTCAAGAAGTTCAAACGTGTGCAGCGCGCTGATTTTATTTGCAGAGGCAATAAATCCAAAGCCGATGACAGAATATGGAGAATGAGTGACGCTGAGAGCTCCAAGAGTCGGTGTGCTGACAAAATAGGCGATTTTTCCGATGGTTCTAATAGCTCGCGTCTGCCACGGATAGATATCGTCACCATCGTCGTTGCTAGTCACGGGGAATTTGGCTTCAATATATTTTTGCAGACGATGGAAGGCTAGGGCGCTGCTGGCGCCAAAGGTGCTGCCGGCAAGGAAGTAGGACAAATAGCGCCACTCGCCAGCGGTAAGATATCCTGTTTCTACAAGACCAAGGAGGACGCCGCTGCCAATGAATTTGATCATTTGCTCTGCTAAAAAGCGCTTTGGCTCATCTGTACGCGCTTCAAGGAAAAGTCGATTTTTTTGTCTAAAAGGATCTATGTTTTCCGAGAGCAAAGCGCTATTGATTGAAAAAGTGGCGGATGGTTCCTTTTTGCCGCTGATGGCGCGAATGCTAAGTGCCAGATATGAACCGGCAAGTGCGCCGAAAAAGAGATCTGAGCGGTATCTGATATTGTCAGGCACATTATCAGTATCCCAGAGGCCTCTGCCGCTTATAGGCACAAAACCATTTTCTGCAAGTTGGGTGGTGACGTGCAGCGTCTCAAAGGACCATCTGGCAATAAAATCCATGATTTTTTTTGCAGGCTGGCTGCATACACCAAGCCCAAGGGCAATGGTACTGCAAGCTCCGATAGCGGCACCGCAGAGAAGAGGCATTCTGGCGCTATACAGTTTTGTAGCGGTTGCACTTTGCACAGCAAGTTGATTCATGGAGATGTAGGTGATGACTCCTGCACCTATTAGAGAAATAGTCGCTACCACTTTTTTTACAGCGGTCATAGCTGAGCAGGATCTGATCATCAAGCAGCAACGGCCCCACCCTGTTGAAGTTGAGGATTCACGTGTGTCAGGAGTATCATAATCTACAGGGACGCCCCCTAAAGGCGATACCAAAAGATGCTCAGCCATATACCCTCATGGTGGAAAGAACAATACGCTGACACGATGAGGCTTTATTGATATATTGTCAAATCTGTCAAAACAGCGTAGGGATGCTCGCCGTTTCTTGCCTGGCAATGGCGACAGGTAGCTGGATGTTGTTTGTCTCCAAAATGCTGCAGACGGTATTTTTGGCGACTTCCGGAGTGTTACACTCGCTAGAAAGATGGGCTAAATAGACCTGTTTGAGAGAAGTGTCTGCTACCTCTGCAAGCAAAGCACCGCACGCTTCGTTGGAAAGATGGCCTGTGCGCCCAAGCACACGCTGCTTATACACCATAGGCCTGCTGCAGGCATGTACCATAGAGGGGGAGTGGTTGGCCTCTACATAGAGGAGCTGGCACTTTGTCAGGTGGTTTGAGACAAGGGTGGTCACAAATCCAAGGTCGGTACAGATCCCCAGCTTGATAGAATCGAGACGGATGGTAAATCCTACAGGATCGACAGCGTCATGCTGAATGCTAAAGGGGTGAATTTCCAGATCGCCAAATTCAAAAGTCTCTCCTGTAAGAAAAATCTTAAATTTCGGACAGAAGTGCAAATGCTCGACAATAGCTTTGGCTGTTTGCGTATTGGCAAGAATGGGAATATTATATTTGGAGGCAAGGACTTTGAGGCCAAGAATATGGTCGGTGTGCTCGTGAGAGACTAATATCGCGTCGATTTGCCGGATGTCGACATTAAGCGCTGCCAGTCTTTCACAAATAGCTTTTGTGCTGATGCCGGCATCAACCAGGATTTTTACCTTTTTGCTGCCGATATAAATACAGTTGCCTTTTGATCCAGAGGCAAGTGGACAAAAGCCTTCCATTTTTTTTATGCACCTCTAAATGTGGCAAATGTTGTATCGTGAAATTGATATTTTTCGCAAAGGATATTGTCATATGCCATCGCAGTATGAGCTTTTTGAGCAAATGAAGCAGATGCTGAATACTCTCGTAGAAAATGCCAAAGCGCTAAAGGCAAAAGCGCAAGAAAGGCGTCCTGAAAAAGAGCTGGAGCCATTGCAGCAGCGGCAGCATGAAATTTTGCATGAGCTGACAATGCTTGACGCTCTTGTGTCAAAGAGTCCTCCAGGTGCGGATGAAAAGGCGCTTGAAGAAAAGAGGTTGTCTTTACAGAAGCTTCTCGAAGAATTTCAGCATGTCAACGAGGAATTTATCAGACTTATTGCCGATCAATTTCGGCTGATACAAGAAAAGGACTTGGGTATGGATGCAAAAAAGATGCTCAACGAATAGAGCTATTCATTCATAGAGCTATTCATTCACAGTGTCTTGATCCGGATCTTCAAAGTCATCTCCTGACTGCTCTTTTTTGCCAAAGAACACTTTTCGAGCTTTGCTTCCATCTTGAGGGCCAACGATACCACGTTGCTCTAGCATGTCCATTAGGCTCGCTGCACGTGCATAGCCAATCTTGAGTTTGCGCTGCAAAAAGGTAGTAGATGCATTGCCTGTAGAAAGGACGATCGATTTTGCCTCACCATAGAAGCTGTCTTCAGCTTCATCATCGCTCTCAAGTTTGGCCATCTGTAGCTGCTCAAAAGAGGAGATGAGGTATTGGGGAGGTGCCTGTTTGGTCAAATGCTCAATGACACGGGTGATCTCTTCGTCACGGATGAATGCCCCTTGGGCACGTAGCAGCTGCGAGCCTCCTGGCTGCAAAAAGAGCATATCTCCATTGCCAAGCAAGGTTTCCGCACCTGTCTCGTCTAGGATAATTTGGCTGTTGATACGGCTTGCCACCTTAAAAGCAATACGAGCGGGGAAATTGGCACGAATCAGGCCGGTAATCACCTCTCGAGAGGGGCGCTGTGTGGCGAGTATCAGGTGGATGCCGACAGCTCGTGCCATCTGGGCAATACGGGCAATAGGAGTTTCAATATCCTGGCTTGCTACCATCATGAGGTCTGCCAATTCATCCACAATAGCCACGTAGTAGGCAAATGTACGAGGGATGGGAATAAAGGAGGCTTTTTCTACCTCTTCATTGATTTGGCGTCGGTTAAATCCTTCAATATTGCGCTGGCCTGTGATTTTCAGAATTTCATAGCGTTTTTCCATTTCTTTGACAAGCCACTGGAGTGCCGAGCAGGCGGTATGCGGCTCTGTAATCACAGGAGCGAGCATATGAGGTAGCTCAGAGTATGGCGTCAGTTCTACCTTTTTGGGGTCGATCATCAACAATCTGATTTGCTCAGGAGTGGCTGTCATCAGAATGGAGATGACAATCGAGTTAAGACAGACCGATTTTCCTGAGCCTGTGGCGCCTGCAATGATACAGTGAGGCATTTTTGTCAGGTCGCTGATGACAAGATCTCCATTGACAGCTTTGCCAAGAAGCATAGGGATACGCAGTTGAGAGCCTTGCTGGAGGTATGACGACAACAGCTCTTTAAAACTAATCTCTTGAGGGTTGTTGTGGGGCACTTCTATGCCGACAGCGGCTTTTCCTGGAATCGGGGCGATGATACGAATTGATTTGGCTTCCAGGTTAAGGGCGATGTCATGTTCGAGTGTGGTGATCTTGCCGATTTTGACACCGACTGCTGGGTGCACCTCAAATGAGGCGATGGTAGGTCCACAGTGCACTTGACCCACTTTGGCTTCAATGCCAAAGCTGAGAAGCGTCTCTTCAAGCAGTGCGGCTTTTTGTTTTAGCTCTTGAGTGCGGACGCCTTGATCACTCTTCTTCGGGGGATTGAGGAGATCAAGTGAGGGTAGCGCCCAGTTGTGGATAGAAGAGGCTTCATTCTCCAGTGTTTTGAGAGGTTTCTTGGGAATGGGAGGGGGCAGCGGATGGTGCTTTTCAATGTTGTAGAAAGTGTCGACGGGAGGCTCTTCTATCAAGGTGGGTGGCGTGCTGATTTTTGTGCGCACTTTTCGCGATCGAACAGAATCTTGTTCTTCACTAGACTTCTCTTTGATCAATCTCTCTTGGATCAATCTCTGTTTAATAGCTTTCTCTTCAATATATTTTTCTTGCAAAGCTCGTAGACGCTCTTTGAGTTGCACCAGCCACTGCTGCCAGGGAAACTCAAGAAAATAACAGAGGCTGCAGACGAAGAGCGTGATGGCAAAAAAGGCAGTGCCGCTCACGCTAAAGAGAGGCTTGCATACTAGGTCGAAGAGATGATAGGCAGGCATGCCGCCACAATGAAAAGAGCTAGTAGAGGCTGAAAAGTGAAATAGAGACGCAAAGAAAGCATCAATTTTTGGCCATAGGGAGACTCCAAGAGTCATGAGAAGCGACAGACTGCTGCAGGCAAGAGTAAGAGCGAGCAGTTTGAAATGAGGACGCTGTTGCTGGATATTAAAGCAGAGGCAAAGAGCGTGCCAGATCAGGCCTGCAAGAAAGATAAAGGAGGAGAGTCCTAAGAGTGTCAGCCAAAGAAGCGCGCACCAGTGGCCGGTGAGGCCAAGAAAATTGCTGCTGCTTTTTGCGGCATCAAGCGTACAGAGGCTCAAAAGTTGGCTGCTTGCAAAAAAGAGCCACAAAAGGCCGCGAACTTCCGGATGTTTGGGTACCCAATTAGAGATGCTCATGACTACAGAGTGCGAAATTTTGCTGTTTTGAGCAAGGAAAGAAAAGGGCGATCGATGGGGCTCGAACCCACGACTTTTGGAACCACAATCCAACGCTCTAACCAGCTGAGCTACGACCGCCAAAACTGTGTACTACTATAGTAGGCAACAGGCTTTTTCGTCAATTAGAGAGGAGTGAAGTTCTGCATAGAATCTTCTCATTACTCACGTCTATCCTCAGATAATGCTCTAAAATTGTCAATTAATTTGTTTAATTTAAAATTGTAATGTATGGTATAACAGAGAGAGAAGAAGAGGTATGTCATGGGGTCAATGGATATACAAACAGCAGCTACTCTCTTGTGGCAATTGTCGCAAAGCTGTGATGAGGCGATAGGCGATCATCCATTTCGCGATGTCATCTCAAACCTCTACATTCGCAGTGTCAAAATAGATGGCCAGGATCGTCTGGTGGTAGAAAAAGGCGGATTTCCACACATTGTGCAATGGTTCAACCGTCTCTTGCACAAAGAAAGTTATACGTTAGACGAACAGAGTGTGCCTGGCGGGTTGTTGAAGCAGTTGCATACCACACTTGAACAGACAGAGGAAAAAGAGCTGCGAGCAGCGTGCGACAGGGTGGGCGCAAATTTTGACAAAATTGACAAGTGTATTGGCAGAGTCAATGCGCTTCTTGTTCGCATCTCCATGAAAAAACTTGGTCGGCATTCAGTTCTGGAAGAACGCAAGAAAGTATCGGAGCTATTTTCACAATTTTATTTGGGTGTAAAAGAACCGCCGAAAGTAGCGTCCTCTCCAGTTATATCACCAGAGCCTTCAGTTGACCCAGAGAGAGTTCAACTAATATATCATGAGACAATCAGTGAGCCGTCTCCGAGAAAGCCGGAAGAACCCCAGGCACTTGCCTCTTCAGAGCAGGCATTTATTGATGTACCTCTCGTGGAAGTTCCTGATATCCAAGGAGATCCTCTGATTATAGATGTTGAGCCAGTACAAGCCAGTCCCCTGATCGACAATCCGGAGCTAGAAAAAGCCATTCGGTGCCGCCTCTCATTGACAGCAGATCGAGACCTTTTGCAAAGCGCTGTGATTACTGACATCAAGGAGTTGTCGACAAGTAAGGGAGCTGCCCTTCGAAACATTGAGTTATGTTTGAGAGATATCGATCGCCAGATTGAAAAAGGAATAGAGACTTTCATAGAGCCGCGGTCGTTAAAGTCTGCAGAAAGAGCGATAGAGCATGTCTATACCGATTTTCGTGAGATAAAGATGCGGGAGTATCAGCCAATGGCTATAGAGGCAAAGGAAAAAGGCTTCTGGCTTTTTTCATCGGCAGTGACACGGATGCTGGTAATGC